>CAYLPM010000293.1:0-13310 GCA_964385525.1 uncultured Gemmatimonadaceae bacterium | reverse complement strand
CGGCGCTGGCGGGCGCCTGTGCGCACGGCGGCCTTCGTCAGGTGATCCTGGCGCACGTGAGCGAGCAGTGCAACACGCCGCGGGTGGCGCACGCCGAGGTGTCGCGCGTGATGGCCCGGACGCGGTTCCGGGGGCGGATCGACGTCGCGATGCAGCGGGCAGTGGTGGGACCGTTCCGCGTCGGGGCGTCAACGAGTCGGGCGGTACAGTTGGAGCTGGGAATCGCGGGCCGGTAACGACAACGTCGAAGTGGTCGGTGATCAGCCGGCAGTGGGCAGTGCACGATGCACGAGCACTAGCCACTGACGGCTGATCACCGACCACTTCGACGTTGTCATTACCGGCCCGCGATGCCCAGCTCCAACTGTACCGCCCGGCTCGTGGCCGCCCCGACGCGGAACGGTCCGACCACTGCCCGCTGCATCGCGACGTCGATCCGCCCCCGGAACCGCGTCCGGGCCATCACTCGCGACACCTCGGCGTGCGCCACCCGCGGCGTGTTGCACTGTTCGCTCACGTGCGCCAGGATCACCTGACGAAGGCCGCCGTGCGCACAGGCGCCCGCCAGCGCCGCCCCGTCGTGGTTGTCGAGGTGCCCACGCCGGCTCGCGATCCTCCGCTGCACGACGCGAGGGTAGGGGCCCGTGCGCAGCATCCCGGGGTCGTGATTCGTCTCCACCACGAGCAGGTCCAGGTCCCGCATCGCGCGCGTGACGTTGGACGTCACCGCGCCGAGATCGTAGGCGATCCCCAGCCGCGCGCCGGTTCGGGTTCCGGTCAGGACCAGGGCCACCGATTCCGCCGCATCGTGCGAGGTCCGCGTGGTCTGGACGCGCATCGTGTCCAGGTCCAGCGTCGCTCCGGCATCGAACGCACGCACGTCCGCTTCGAGCAAGGCAGGGGTGGCGGCGATCGTCCCCGGCGTCGCGTGCAACTTCCAGCCCCAGCGATCCGCGCAGCGTGCCGCGCCGCACACGTGATCGCCGTGTTCGTGGGTGATCACCGCCGCGTCGATCGCCTCCGGTTCGACACCGATGGCCAACAGCCGCGCCTCCAGGATCTGCGGCGGAAAGCCGACGTCCACGAGCACACGCCGGCCATCACACTCGACCAGCAGCGCGTTGCCCTTGCTCCCGCTCCCCAGCACCCAGAGTCTCACGGAGTGCCCTCCCCCTCCATGGACCAACGCGCCGCGTGCGCGGCCGCGAGCTGCCGCCGGGCGCCCTCACTCAGCGCCACCTTGCGCCGGGCCATCGCGCGCTCCGCCACCTCCAGAAACTTGTCCAGACGGAACACCTGATACGGAGGACGCTCGCCCCATGCGAACGGCGGCACTGCCTTCGGCGGCATCGCGCTGCCGTACACGTTCGCCCCTGCGCCAAGCACCGTCCCGGTCGTCAGCCGCGTGCCGATCCCCGACTTCGCGTGATCGCCGAACAGCGTGCCGAGGAACTGCATCCCCGTCTCGCGAATGCCATCCGGCGTCCACAGTGAAACGGAACCGTACGTGTTCTTGAGATTGCTCGTGATCGTTCCAGCGCCGAGGTTGGTCCAGCGGCCGAGGAGCGAATGACCGACGAAGCCGTCGTGCCCCTTGTTCGCGTACCCGAGCATGATGCTGTGGCTCATCTCGCCGCGCACCTTGCACACGGGCCCGATCGAGCACGTGTCGATGTCGCCACCCATCACGGTCGAGCCGAGGCCGACGTAGCACGGGCCCGTCAGCCGCGTGAATGCGCGAACGTGTGCGCCGTGAGCGATGACGATGGGACCGTGGGTGGCGTCGAGCACGACGTGCGGCTCGACGGTCGCCGGGACGAGCTGTCCCGCGGCGTGGGACGCCGGCACGGCCGCAATCCCGACGAGCACGGGGTGGGTTCCCAGCACCGTCGCGTGTGCCGGCGGCGGACCGGCGAACGGAATCTGCTTCCGCCCGACTGGCGTCAATCCCGTCGCCGCCTGCACGAGATCGTCCGTGAGCACGGTTGGCAGCAGGCGCACCAGGTCCCACACGTCATCGATCCACCATCCGCGAACGTCCTCCTCGGTAGTTCCGGCGACCTCGAACGCGTCGATGGATCGTGGATCCTCGCGCAGCTCGTCGACGCGCACCTCGCGCGCGAGACGCACCGCGGTGAGCACGCCTCCGGAACGCCAGGCTCCGACGCGCGGGTCGGGCGTCAACGGGTGGCTGGCATTCCCGGCCTCGATGGACGCCTCCAGCCCCCGCAGCGCGAGAATCTCCACGGCGGGCGCGAACCGGGCGCTCGCCATGATCGAGCCCGCCGGAATGACATCCGTCGCCATCCGCGGCGTCGTCCCCATCCCCGTCGTGAATCCGTCGTCGAACCCATCGAGGTGCCGGGTCCCGACGAAACCGGCGACCTCGCACTGGAGCGCCGTCTGCCACCGGCGCCAGATCGGCGCCATCCCGGCCGTCAGTGATCCCACCGGCCGCGTCAACGCGAACGGCTCGAACCTCCGCGCCCGCGCATCATCGTACAGATAGAGCACGCTCATGCGCCGGCCCCATCCCGCAGGGCCACGGGCAGCGACTCCACTAGTGTCTTCAGGTCCGCGGCGCGATCGATCGTCGTCACCAGCGTGAGTCCGGCCTTCGCCACAACGACGAGCTCCGACACGCCGTACAGCACGACCGTGCTCTCCTCCGCGTGCACGACGTTGCCATGTGCGTCGCGCGCGTACACGGCACCGCTCAGTGCGTTCCCAGTGGCGTCGAGCGCGCGCACCCGCCGGAGTGCCGCCCACGTTCCAACGTCGTCCCAGCCGAACGTCCCGGGCAGCACCAGCACACGGTCGCTGCGCTCGAGAACGCCGACATCCACCGAAACCGATCGCGCGGTCGAGAAGAACCGGGAGAGCTCGTCACTGGCGCCGGATGCCGGTGACGGGGACGCGCCATCAGCACCCGATCCCGCCGACCGGTCGGCGGCGCGGCCGCCCGACCTCCGCGACGGGTCAGGGGCATCCGCGCCTGAAGTCACCGCGTCGAGCGCGGGCGACACCTCGGGCGTGTGCAGCCGCACCTCCGCCAGAAAGTCGCCGACCCGCCACACGAAGATGCCGGAGTTCCACAGGTAGCCGTCCCGCACCATGCGCTCGGCTCGCTCGCGATCCGGCTTCTCGACGAACCGCGCTACGCGCCGCACGTCCCCCGCGAGGGCATCGCCGGGCTCGATGTACCCGAATCCCGGATCGGGGCGCGATGGGACGACGCCGACCGTCACGAGACTGCGATATCGCTCCGCCGCATCCGCCGCGCGCGCGAGCGTCGCGCGAAACCCCTCGGCGTCCGCGATCGCCCAGTCGGCGTGTACGCACAGCATCACGGCCTCGTCACCGCTTCGCCGCTGAATCTCCAACGCCGCCCACGTCAGCGCGGCGGCCGTCCCGGCCGGACGTGGCTCGGCGACCACGTTCTCGCGCGGCACCGGTGCGGCGACGCGGGCGACAGCCTCGCGGAGCGAGGCATTGGTGAGAATCAGCGTGCGCTCCGCCGGCACGAGTGGCCGGAGTCGCTCGAGCGTGTTCGTGAGCAGCGGAGCATCATCGATCAGCGGCAGGAGTTGCTTCGGACGATCGGGCGTACTCAGCGGCCAGAAGCGCGATCCCACTCCGCCGGCGAGCACGACGGTCCAACGGCTCACGCGCCCTCCGCCGCGCTCTCCTCGGACCCGTTCCCGTACCCGGCGAGCTCCGCGGCCCTCGCATAGAGCTTCTTGGGACTGAAGGGCTTCGTCAGGAACTCGCTCGCGCCCAGCTCCATGGCCTTCTGGTGCTGCTGTTCCTGACCGGCCGCGGTCAGGATGATCGTCGGCAGGTTCTTCCAGCGTTCGTCGGCGCGGATCCGCTGGAGGACATCGAGCCCGCTCAGATGGGGCATCATGAGATCGAGCAGCACGAGACCAATGTCCGACTCGCGCTCGAGCGCCTCGAGCGCATCCTTGCCGTCGTATGCCAGCGTCACGCGGAAGGGACCCTGCTCGAGCTTCATCTTGATGATGCGTCCGATGTGCGGCTCGTCATCCGCGACCAGGACGTGGCACGTCTCGGAGGATCCGGTCACACCAGCGTCGCGATGTTGGAGCGGTTGCGACGCAGCTCGAACAGCAGCTGGCCGATGTTCGCATCGGCTCGCACGAGCACCAGGAGCACCGCTTCATCGGAGAGGACGGAGACGATCGCCATCCCCCGCGCGTGCTCGAGAACGGCCGTGGAGAGAGTGCCGCGCTTGGTGGCCGCCCCGAATTCGTCGGCGGCGTTGATTATCTGCGGGATGTGCGCCGCGGCATCCTCGGTATCGAGCCCGGGGACCGACAGCCCCTCGATCAGCAGTCCGTCGCGCCCCAGCACGACCGCGGCCTCGACGCCCTCGCGCTGGCGAATGGCGCCGACGAGGTCGCGAATGGTAGGCATCTGTGCTCCGGGAGAAGTGTTGCGAAGCTAGACGGCGCCCGCGGCGGTGTCAAGCGAGCAATCGCTTGAAGTTGCTTGTGTTACGCGGTATTGTTCGCCTCCTACCCACTCCCGTGTGATGCATCGCCGAATGACCTCCCGTCGCTCTCTCGCCGCCGCCGCGGCCGGTGTCGCGCTCGTCGCGGCCGCTTGTGATGACCCGTTCTCCGTCAGCGCCCAGCTCCCGGTGTTCACGGACACCGTGTCGGTGTTCGCGATGTCGGGGACGCCGCCGTCGTACCCGAGCGTCCTGAGCCTCTTCAACGTCAGCACGGGCATCCTGCAGAGCGGTGCCCAGTTCGACATCGCCATCGACATCGATGCGGACAGCAACGTGATCATCTGGCCGTCGTCGCTTGTGTCCGGCGGCGCGCTCCGTGTCGGTCTCCGCGATACGACGATCGGCTTCGGGCAGCTCACCCGGGCGCCGCGAGGCACATACCCGTTCGAGGAGTCGCTGGTCGTCGACACGGGCACGGTCGTGATCGCCGAGGTGCAGACGTCGCTGTGCCAGTTCTCGGTGACGCCGTTCTTCTACTCGAAGATCGTCGTCGACAGCATCGATCACCAGCTCCGCAAGCTCTTCCTCCGCGTCACGACCGATCCCAACTGCGGCTTTCGTTCGTTCGAGGTCGGGGAAGTCCCCAAGGACTGACCCGTGCACGATCAGCGTCTGCTCCGTGAGCAGCCCGAGCTGCTGCGCGAGGGGATGCGTCGCCGGGGCGCGCTCGCCGCGCTCGCGGGCACGCTCGACCGCGCGGAGGCGCTCGACCGCGAGCGCCGCGTTCTGATCCAGAGCGTCGAGGAGCGGAAGGCCGCGCGCAACGCGGCCACGCAGGAGGTCGCGCGCCGCAAGAAGTCGCGCGAGGACGCCGAGCAGGTCATGGCCGAGAGTCGCTCGCTCGGTGATGAGATCGCGCGGCTCGAGTCCAAGCTGGCGGGCACCGAGCGCGAGCTCGAGGCCATCCTCCTCGAGCTCCCGAACATCACGCTGCCCGATGTCCCCGAGGGCGGCGAGGAGGCGAACAGCGTCGTCCGCGAGTGGGGCTCTCCGCGCCCCGCGGCCGGCGTGCGGCCGCACTGGGAGATCGGCGCCGAGCTCGGCATCCTCGACCTGGAGCGCGGCACCAAGCTCGCCGGCTCGGGCTTCGTCGCGTTCCGCGGCGCCGGCGCCCGGTTGGTGCGCGGTCTCATGAACTTCATGATCGACCTCCACACCCGCGAGCACGGCTACGAGGAGACGTGGGTGCCGTACGTCGTCAACTCCGCGACGATGCGAGGCACGGGGCAGCTCCCGAAGTTCGCCGACGACATGTACGGCATCGACGGCGAGGATCTGTGGATGATCCCCACCGCCGAGGTCCCGCTCACGAATCTCTATCGCGACGAGATCATCGAGGGCGAGCGGCTCCCGATGCGCTTCGTGGCCTACAGCCCCTGCTATCGCCGCGAAGCGGGCGCCCACGGCACGGACACGCGCGGGCTGATTCGCGTGCACGAGTTCGACAAGGTGGAGCTCGTGTGGTACGCGACGCCCGAGGAGTCGCCCGCGCGCCACGAGGAGCTGACCCGGCATGCCGAGACGGTGCTGCAACGGCTCGGGCTGCCCTATCGCGTCCTGCTGCTCGCGAGTGGCGACACCGGTTTCGCGAGCGCGAAGACCTACGACCTCGAAGTGTGGGCACCCGGCGTCGGGAAGTGGCTCGAGGTCTCGTCGTCGAGCACGTGCACCGATTTCCAGGCCCGCCGCGCGAGCATCCGCTACCGGCCGGCTCCGCGGGAGAAGCCGCGCTTCGTGCACACCATGAACGCCAGCGGCCTCGCCTTTCCGCGCACCATCATCGCCATCCTGGAGCACTACCAGAACCCGGACGGTACGGTGACCGTCCCCGAGGCGCTGCGCCCGTACCTCGGTACCGACGTGCTCGAGTAGCGCATGCGGCGTGGCGCGCCGGTCGTCCTCGTCGCGGTCGGCGCGGCGCTGCTCCTCGGCGCCTACGTCCTCTACACGCGCAGCATCGTCATGGAGCTGCGGCGCGAAGCGGAGCGGTCGGGCCGCATGTGGGCGCGGGTCTACTCCGCGCTGCTCGCCGGCCAGCGCGAGGATCCCGCCACTGCCCTGCTCGATCTCGCCGAGGAGATCCGGGCGATGGGCGTCCCCGTCGTCCTCACCGATGTCGACGGGCGGCCCGCGGCGCACCAGAACCTGCCGTTCGAGCCCGATGGGCTCGAGGATCCGCGCCTCCTGTCGTTCATCACCAGACTCGACCGCGAGAATCCGCCGGTGGTCGAGCCCGAGATCGGGACCATTCACTTCGGAACCACGCCGCTCGTGCGCAGCCTGCAGATCGCGCCCTTCCTGCTCGCGATCGCGCTCGCGGCCATCCTGCTCGCCGGCGGGTACGCGCTGCATCTGCGAGGGCGGGCCGAGCGCGAGCGCGAATGGGCCGGCATGGCGCGGGAGTCCGCGCACCAGCTCGGGACGCCGCTCTCGAGTCTCGGTGGCTGGGTGGAACTGATGGAAGAGCACACGCACGATGGCATGGCCGGCACGGCGCTCGGACACATGCGCACCGACCTCGAGCGCCTCGAGCGCGTCGCGCACCGGTTCGAGCGGATAGGCCGGCTACCCCGCCGCGAGCCCGTGGACCTCGGCGCGCTGGTCGATCGCGTGTCCGCCTATTTCCGCGCGCGTGTGCCGACGCTCGCACACGCGGTGCGGATCGAGGTCGTGCACGCGGACCATCCGCTCGTGGTCTCCGGTGATCCGGTACTGCTGGAGTGGGCGATGGAATCGCTGGTCAAGAACTCGCTCGACGCGCTGGCGGGGCGGGGCGGGACGATCCGCGTGGCCACCTCCCGCAATCCCGACGGGACCACCCGCATCCGCGTCGAGGATGACGGACCAGGAGTGCCGCGCGACGCGCGCGCCAGGATCTTCGAGCCCGGCTACACGACGAAGACCCACGGCTGGGGCATCGGCCTCTCGCTCGCGCGGCGTATCGTCGAGGACAATCATCGCGGCCGACTGATGCTGGTACCGGCGGACCGCGGGGCGATCTTCGACGTTATACTTCGCTGAGATGACGACCATCACCGATACCGACCTGCTCGAGGGGCTGAACCCCGCGCAGCGCGAGGCCGTGCTGCACTTCGAAGGCCCCCTGCTCGTCCTCGCCGGCGCGGGCTCTGGCAAGACGCGCGTCCTCACGACCCGCGTCGCGCGCATGATCGCGCATCATGGCGTGGACCCGGGCCACCTGTTGGCTGTCACGTTCACGAACAAGGCGGCCGGCGAGATGCGCGAGCGGATAGAGCGGCTGCTCGGTGAGCCGCCGGACGGCATGTGGGCGGGGACGTTCCATGCGATCGGGGCTCGGCTCCTGCGGCGATACGCCCCGCGGGTCGGCCGGACGCCCAGCTTCTCGATCTACGACGAGTCGGATTCGCTCGGCATGATCAAGCGCCTCATGGAGCGGCACCGCATCTCGCCACGCGAGTGGACGCCGAAAGCGATCCGCGGCACCATCTCCGACGCGAAGAATGCGCTCGTGTCGCCGCAGGAGTACGCCTCGCTCGCCCAGGACGCGTTGAGCCGTGCCGCCTCGCCGGTGTTCCAGGACCTCGAGGGTGCGATGCGCGAGGCCAACGCCGTCGACTTCGATGACCTCCTCGTGCTCCCCGTCCGCCTGTTCCGCGAGCATGCGGACGTCCTCGAGCTGCATCAGGAGCGCTTCCAGTTCCTCCTCGTCGACGAGTATCAGGACACGAATCGCGCCCAGTATCAGTTCGTTCGGCAGCTCGCGCGCGAGCACGGCAATCTGTGCGTGGTCGGCGATGACGACCAGTCGATCTACGGTTGGCGCGGCGCGGACATTCGCAACATCCTCGACTTCGAGAAGGACTTCCCCACTGCCCGCATCGTGCGGCTCGAGGAGAACTACCGTTCCACGCCGGGGATCCTCGATGTCGCGAACGCGGTCATCAGCGCGAACCTCGGCCGCCGGGGCAAGACGCTCCGGGCGACGCGCGAGGGCGGAGAGCGCGTCGCCGTCGTCGGAGCGCTCGACGAACGCGACGAAGGCGAGTGGCTCACCGAGGAGATCCGCGCGCGTCGCTCGACCGAATCGGACCTCGACCTGCGCGACTTCGCGATCCTCTACCGCACCAACGCGCAGAGCCGCGCGCTCGAGGAGGCGATGCGCCGCCACGGCATCCCGTACCGCCTGGTCGGTGCCGTCCGCTTCTACGACCGCCGCGAGATCCGGGATCTCGTCGCATACCTCAAGCTGATCGCGAATCCGGCCGATGCCGAGGCGTTCCGGCGCGCAGTCGGGATTCCGCGGCGCGGCCTCGGCGACGCGACCATCGCCTCGCTGGAGCAGATCGCCCGCGAGGCGGGCGTGCCGCTGCTCGTCGCCGCATCGCGCGACGATCTGTTGCAGAGCCTCCGGCCGAGCGCGCGCGCGGCGCTCGGCGAGTTCGCCGCGCTGCTCGGCCGGTTGCGGGAGCGTGCCGCCGACGCCGGGGTGGACGAGCTGCTGCGCGAGCTCATCGATGCCATCCGCTACGGCGACCACCTTCGCGCTGAGGGGCCCGAGGCGCCGGAGCGGCTCGACAACGTGCGCGAGCTCATCGCGAGTGCCGCCGAGACGGTTGCCGATGAAGGTGGGGAGGTCGGCCTCACGCCCCTCGATCGCTTCCTCCAGCGGGCGTCGCTCGTCGCCGATCTCGACGCGCTCGATCCGCACGCCGATGGCGTCGTGATGATGACCCTGCACAACGCCAAGGGGCTCGAGTTCCCGGTGGTCTTCATCACCGGGATCGAGGAGGGACTGTTTCCGCTCGCCCGCGCCTATGAGGATCCATCGATGCTCGAGGAGGAGCGACGGCTGTTCTACGTCGGCATCACGCGCGCCGAACGCAAGCTCTACCTCGTGCACGCGCGCAGTCGCCGTCGGAACGGCGAGCCGATGCCCTCGCTGCCGTCCACGTTCCTCGGCGCGATCCCCGAGCGGCTGCTCGAGACGCGAGCGACGCTGCGCCTGCGCGCCACCGGCCGCTCCGTGCTCCCCGCGCAGTCCGCGGCCTCGCGGCGCCCCGGCACGCCGGTCGCACGGCCGGTGTTCGCGGACGACGCCGAGGTATCCCAGGACGCGCCGCGGTTCGTGAAAGGCGAGCGCGTGCGACACGGGCGCTTCGGCACGGGAACGATCGCCGAGCTGTCCGGCGTCGGCCGCGACACGAAGGTCACGGTGGACTTCGACGACGAGTCGGTGGGACGCAAGCGCCTCGTCATTGCGTACGCCGGACTCGAGCGGGGGTGGGATTGAGTGGCGGTCAGCATCGAGGATGTGCGGCACGTGGCTGCGCTGGCGCGGCTGGGGCTCGCTGAGGAACGGCTCCCCGCGCTGGCCGCGCAGCTCAACACGATTCTCGAGCACATGGAGATGCTCGCTCGGGTGAAGACCGCCGGCGTCATCGGGGCGTCCGGCGTCGGTGCCGGCGGCACGCCGCTGCGGGAGGATGCGGGTCAGCCGATTCCGCTCGCGCGAGGGCTCGACGAGATCGCGCCACGGATGCACCATGGCTTCTTCCTCGTCCCCCGTCTCGCCTCGCACGACGAGACCGGCGCTTCGATGGAGGACGAGTGAGCCCGGCGCCGGCCGAGCCGCTCGGAGCGAGCGCGCTCCGTGATGCGATCGTCGGCGGCTCGATGACGGCCGTCGATGCGACGACCCACAGCTTCGCGCGGGGCGACGAGGTCGGCGCCGGTCGTGACGGGCTCAACATCGTCCTGTGGTCGGACCGCGAGGCCGCCCTCGCCGAAGCGCGTGCCGCCGCGCTCGTGGTGGAAAGAGGTGCGAGGCCGGGAGCCCTGCACGGCGTTCCGATCATGGTCAAGGACAACATCGCGACCGCTACGCTGCCGACGACATGCGGCTCGCGCATCCTCGACGGATACGTGAGCCCGTACGAAGCGACCGCCGTGCAGCGGATGCGCAACGCCGGGGCGATCGTCGTCGGCAAGACCAACTGCGACGAGTTCGCGATGGGCTCGTCCACCGAGTACAGCGCCTGGGGCGTCGCGCGAAATCCCCTGGATCCGACTCGCGTTCCCGGTGGCTCCTCCGGCGGTTCCGCCGCCGTCGTCGCGGCGGGGATCGTGCCGATCGCGCTCGGCTCCGAAACGGGTGGCTCGGTTCGCCAGCCTGCCGCGTTCTGCGGGGTCGTCGGCGTGAAGCCCACCTACGGCCGCGTGAGCCGGTGGGGGCTCGTCGCCTTCGCTTCCTCGCTCGACCAGGTCGGCGTCGTCGGCCGCACCGTGGACGACGCTGCGCTGGGCATGGAGCTCATCGCCGGACGCGATCCGCTCGACTCGACGAGTGCGGACGCGCCAGTGCAGCCGTACCGCCGCGCCGCCGATGCGTCGCTCACGGGCCTGACCATCGGCCGACCGAAGGAATACTTCCCCGAGTCACTCGATTCGCGCATCCGCGAGCTCTGCGAGCGCGCGCTGGAGGCGCTCGTGCGGCTCGGTGCACGCGTGAAGGACGTGTCGCTGCCGCACACCGAGCTCGCGATCCCGGTTTACTACATCCTCGCGCCGGCCGAAGCGTCATCCAACCTCGCGCGGTTCGATGGCGTGCGATACGGACTTCGCCTCGAGGGGGACGGCTTGCGGGGGATGTACGAGGCCACGCGGTCGGGCGGCTTCGGCCCGGAAGTGACGCGGCGCATACTGCTCGGCACATACGTGCTCTCGGCCGGTTACTACGATGCCTACTATCGAAAGGCGCAGCAGGTGCGAACGGTGATCGCCGAGGATTTCCGCAACGCGTTCGAGGGTGGCGTCGACCTGCTGTTCACGCCGACCGCGCCGACGACCGCGTTTCCGATCGGCTCCATCTCCGATCCGTACGACATGTATCTCAGCGACATTTTCACCGCGACCGCGAATCTCGCCGGTGTGCCCGCGATGTCGCTGCCGATCGGCCGCCTCGACGGACTCCCGGTCGGCGGTCAGCTCATCGCCCCGCATTTCGCGGAGGACCGCATGTTCGCCGCGGCCTACGCACTGGAGCGAGCACTCGGCGAGGAGGTGCGACGGTGAGCAGCGAGCGCTACGAGATGGTGGTCGGTCTCGAGGTGCACGTCCAGCTGCAGACCCGCACCAAGGCTTTCTGCAACTGCTCGACGAAGTTCGGCGCTGCGCCCAACACCAACACCTGTCCGGTTTGCGTGGGCCTGCCCGGTGCGTTGCCCGTGCTCAACGCGGCCGCGGTGACGCTCGCCGTGCGCGCCGCGCTCGCGCTCGAGTGCACGGTGCACGACCGCTCGATGTTCGCCCGGAAGAACTACTTCTACCCCGACCTGCCCAAGGGCTACCAGATCACGCAGTACGACCGCCCGCTCGCCACCGGCGGTCACCTGACGATCGGCCAGCAACGCGACGGTTCGCCGATCCGCATCGGGATCACCCGGCTGCATCTCGAGGAAGACGCCGGCAAGTCACTGCACGACCGCTTTCCGAACGCGAGCGCGATCGACCTGAACCGCGCGGGAGTGCCCCTGATCGAGATCGTGAGCGAGCCGGATCTCCGCTCACCCACCGAAGCCGGCGTCTGGCTCGGCGCGCTCAAGCAGATCCTCGAGTACACCGGGGTGAGCGACGTGAGCATGGAAGAAGGGAGCCTGCGCGTCGACGCGAACATCAGCGCCCGCCGGAGGGGGGAGACCGATCTCGGGACCAAGACCGAGATCAAGAACCTCAACTCCTTTTCCGCCGTCGAACGGGCCCTCGTCGCCGAGTTCGAGCGACAGTGCGCGATGCTCGAAAGCGGCGAGCCGGTGTTGCAGCAGACGATGCTGTGGGACGCGACGACCGGGGTGGTGCGAGCGACCCGGAGCAAGGAGGAGAGTCACGACTATCGGTACTTTCCGGAGCCCGACCTGCTCCCGCTGATCCTGGACAAGGCGTGGATCTCCGAGCTAGGCGACGACATGCCGGAGCTTCCGGCGGCGCGTCGAAAGCGGTTCGCCGAGGAGTACGGGTTGCCCGCCGCGCAGCTCATCGACCTCACGGCCGACTCCCGGCGGTCCGACTACTTCGAGGGCGTGGCGCGCGAGCACGGCGACGCCCGGACGGCGGCCAACTGGGTCCTCGGCGAGGTGCTCGCCACGCTCAAGGCATCGGCCGTGGAGGTCGAGCACCTTCGCGTGCGCCCGACCGATCTCGCGCGGCTGCTCGATCTGGTGCGGGACGGCGTGGTGAGCAACTCCACCGCGAAGCGCATCTTCGCGCGCATGGTCGAGACCGGCGATCGCCCCGAGCAGATCGCCGAGCGCGAGGGGTTGATCCAGGTCGGCGATGAAGCGGCGCTGCTCGGGTGGATCGACGAGGTGTGGGGCGAGCATCCGGCGGAGGCGCGGCGCTTCGCGGCCGGGGAGCGGAAGCTTCAGGGCGTACTGGTCGGACTCGTGATGAAGAAATCGAACGGCCGCGCCGACCCGAAGCGGGTCAATCAGTTGTTGGCGTCGCGCGCGGAGACGTAGAGGGGCGCGGTCAGTGACGCGGCGTAGCCGAGCGGGTTTTCCGGGAGACCGAACCAGCGCTGCGCTTCCTCCGCGACCAGCGGTTCGCCTCCGAGCCGCAGCGCGTCACGCCGGACGCGCTTCGCCGCGCGAAGCCGCTCGTCGCCGGCCGGGTCCTGCTCGTACGGGACGGAGCCATCGACGCGGTTGAGGAAATCCACGACGTAGTCGTAGGCGAGTGTCAGATAGCGCTCGACCGCCGGGTCGGGCAGATCCCACCGGCTCTTGTCGGCCGCGAT
>CAYLPM010000292.1:0-7575 GCA_964385525.1 uncultured Gemmatimonadaceae bacterium | reverse complement strand
AAGGCTGGCGCGAAGAAGGCTGGCGCGAAGAAGGCTGGCGCGAAGAAGGCTGGCGCGAAGAAGGCTGGCGCGAAGAGGGCGGGCGCGAAGAAGGCGGGCGCGAAGAAGGCTGGCGCGAAGAGGGCGGGCGCGAAGAAGGCTGGCGCCCGAAGAGCCGGCGCAAAAAAGGGCGCTCGAAAGGGGCCGGCGAAGAAGTCCGCTCGCAAGGGCGCCGCAAGAAAGGGCTCCGCCCGCAAGGGAGCATCCCGGAAGGCCGCGGCCAGGAAGACGTCTGGCGCGCGGAGAAAGTCTACCGCGAAGAAGGGCGGAGCGAGGAAGGGAAGTCGGCGCGCACCAGCGCGTCGGCGCTGAGCCGCCCCCACCGCGCGAGTCGAACGGCGGAACGCCCAGGGGCGTTCCGCCGTTTGCGTTCCGCGTGGCGCCGGAGTATATGGTCGCCATGGAGCCACGCCACGAGGTCGACCGCGAGCTCGGCACGGGCCTGCGAAACGAGCCGGCCAGCGTCGAACGCACCGCGCGCAGTGAGCGGCTCGAGCTGCGCCGGCAGCGGGATGCTGCTCGCAAAGTCGCCGCGGACGTCGCGCACGAGCTGAGAAATCCGCTCTTCGGCATCTCCTCCGCCGCCCAGCTCCTGCGATTCCGGGCACGCGAGGATCCCGTCCTCGAGAAGAACATCGGCCGCATCCTGCGCGAGGTCGAGCGCCTCAACCGCATGGTCACCGCGCTTCTCGACTATGGACGCCCACTTCCGATTCGCCTCGTCGAGGCGGATCCGGACGACATCTGGGACGATGTCCTCGAGAGCAATCGCGGGTTGCTCGAGAGCCGCGTGCTCCAGCTTCACCGGAGTCGCGCCGACGCGGCCGCGCACCCCCACCCCCTGGTCGACGAGTCGCAGCTCGCGCAGGTTTTTCTCAATGTCCTCGTGAACGCCGTCGACGCCGCACCCGAAGCGACCGATCTCACGCTCGACGCGACGCGGACTCCCGACGGCGGGTGGCGCTGCCGCCTGCACAACGGCGGCCCGGCCATCCCGCCCGACGCACTTGCGCGTGCCTTCGATGTGCTCTTCTCAACGAAGCCCGGCGGCACCGGGATCGGTCTCGCGCTCTGTCAGCGCATCATCGAGGAGCACGGAGGGACGATCGCCCTCGACACTTCGGATCAGGGCACGACCTGCACGATCGTCCTCCCGGGCCCCTAGGACGTTATTCTTCCCGCATGGCCGAATCTCCCGTCGCCCTGCTGCGAGCCCACGCGCGCTACGCACCGTGGAACGCGCGGGGGCTCGCCGCACACGTCACGGCGCTCGTGGACGCCGCCGGCCTCCGCCCGACCAATGCCTCCGCCCGCGCGGCGCCGAGCGCCCGGTCGGTGCGATTCTACGTCTCCAGCGGCCTGCTCGATCGCCCCGAAGGGACGGGCACCGCCGCCACCTACAACTATCGTCATCTCCTCCAGCTCCTGGCGATCAAGATCCGGCAGCGCGAGGGGCAGACCCTCGACCTGATCCGCGGCGAGATGCGGGAGGTCACGGGCGACGCGCTCGAGCGGCGCGTGGCCAGCTGGCTCGCGCCCGCGCTCCTCAATGCGGGCGGCATGGCGGTGCCGACCGACCCCGACGATCAGGAGTGGAGCTGGCGGCGCGTGCCGGTCGCCGACGGCGTCGAGCTGCACGTGCGCGATGACCTGCCCGCCGCGCGCGAGGACGCCATTCTCGCAATGCGCGAAGCCGTCCGCGCCGCGCTCGGCCGCGGCGAGCTGCGGTAACCCGCGCGGCTCAGAGGATCCGCGTGAGGAGCATCGCGACCGACTCCCGGATCTTCTCCGTCCACGACCGCTCGAGGAACTCCTCGAGCACCAGCTCGCGCGAATGCGACAGATCGGCGACGAACACCGAATCCATGATGGCGCCGAACTCCGCGTCGTGCGCGACGAGGTTCGTCTCGTCGTTGAACGCCAGCGACCGGGTGTCGAAGTTCATCGTTCCCACCGAGGACCAGACGCCGTCGACGACGAACGTCTTCGCGTGCATCATGCTCGGCTGATACTCGTAGATCCGCACGCCGGCGGCGAGCAGATCCTCGTAGTGCGCCCGGCCGGCAAACCGCGTCGCCGGCACGTCCGTCTTGTCGCCCGGCGTCAGGATCCGGACGTCCACCCCGCGCCGCGCCGACTCCATGAGGAGTCGACGGAAGTCATCGTCAGGGACGAAGTAGGCGTTGGTGATGTACAGCGTGCGCCGCGCCGCCGCGATCGAGAGCGCGAGGAATCGCTCGGCCGCGGTGCTGCCGATCGTCGGTGCCGCATGCATCAGGGATGCGTAGTGATCGCCTTCGAGCTCCTCGAACTCCTCCGACGGAAACAGCAGCTCGCCCGCCAGCAGTTGCCCCGTCGCCTCCGCCCACCCCGCCACGAACGTGGCCTGGTGCTGGAGCACGGCCGGACCGCGGAAACGCACGTTCGTATCGCGCCACTGCCCCTCCGTCAGCCCATCGCCCAGCCACTTGTCGTCGATCCCGAAACCGCCCGTGTAGCCGATCGCGCCATCCACGACCACCACCCGGATGTGTGAGCGGTGCGATGCCTTGTCGATCGAGTACCAGTGTACCGGCCGAAAGGTCGCGGTCTCGACGCCCGCGGTGCTCAACTCATCGAAGTACTCGTCCGGCAGGTCCTGCGAGCCGAAGGCATCGTGCAGGAAGAGCACCCGCACGCCCGCCCGGGCGCGCTCCGTCAGGATCGCTTTGAGCGTGTCCGCGACCGCGCCCGGCCGGCAGTAATACATCTGAAGCGTGATCAGTCGCCGCGCCGATCGCAGATCCTCCCACAGGCGCGGATACGTCTCGTCGCCGTTGGAGAGCAGCTCGATCGCGTTCCCGTTCAGCAATCTCATCTTGCCTATGACTTCCGCCGTCGCACGAAACGCGGAGTCGCTCGCGCCGGGAATCCCCCCCTCGAAGCTACGGACAGACTCGACCGGCGTTCCGCGCGTAAGGGAGAGCAGCCCGACGAGCGCCAGCAGCAGAACGGCGACGCTGACGACTGCCGCCAGGATCATCATTATAGCGCGACGCATGCGTGCCTGTGGGCAACTGGTTTCACCGGTCGCGCGGACGCGACTGGCCGGAAGGAGCTGAGCTCGACAGGTTCAGAACGCGTGCCATGCCGGTTGCGAGCGTCACCGGGATGGTGTGCGACCAGGCTGGACGACGCCACACTGGAGGTTCGAGCATGCGCTTCGACGATCGCGTGATCGTCATCACCGGAGTCGGTCGGAAGGGGCAGGTCGGTGAAGCCGTCGCACAAGCGTTCGCCGGCCGCGGCGCCGCGCTGGTTCTGGTCGAGCGCTCGGAGCACCGCGCCCGGGAACGCGCCGGCGCGCTGGGAGCCGGAGCGGCGCGCGCCGTCGCGCTCGGCGCCGATCTCGCGGATCCCTCTGCTGCGCACCGGATGGCGGCGAGCCTCTCGGCCACCGTCGGGCCTCGCATCGACGCGCTCGTCCACCTCGCCGGAGGCTTCGCGATGAGCGGGCCAGTGGCGGACAGCGCCCCCGACGACTGGGAACGAATGCTCACGATCAATCTTCGGACCGCGGTCTACACGACTCGCGTCCTGCTCCCGGCGCTGCGCGAAGCTCGCGGTGCGATCGTGTACTTCGCCTCCGAGGCGGTACTCCCCGGCTCGCGCACCGCGGAGATGGGAGCGTACGCGGCGGCCAAGAGCGGAGTCGTCGCCCTCATGCGCGCCGTCGCCCTCGAAGAACGCGCGCACGGCGTTCGCGCCAATGCGCTCGCGCCGGGAACGATCCGGACAGCGGAGAACGTCGCCTCGATGGGACAGGACGCTCGCTTCGTCGAGCGCGACGCGGTGGCGGACGCCGTGCTCTGGCTCTGCGGCACCGGCGCGAGGGGCGTCACTGGCCAGGTAATCCAGCTCTCGGCAGGCCCCGCGTGACATCCGGGTCCTTGCCGCGCACGCCCTGTCGCAGCACTTTGATCGAATGAGTGTCGCGGCGCGACGCCGAACCGTCGCCCGGATGGTGCGCCTCGACCGTTCGCTCGAGGCGCTGCCGCTCTTCCGGCTGAGCGATTCGGCGGCGGAGGATGCCGCCGTCGTATTCTCTCCGCAGTCCGGCGGTCGATGGCGCGTCCTGCCCGCGCCGGGCGATCGGCTTCCGGGCACGTTCGATCAGGATGTCTACATCGAGCTGCTCCACCGCTACCACGAAGCCGGCCAGCCGGCCGATGGCAGCATCTCGTTCACGCTGCATGCTTTCCTTCGTTCCATGGGACGCCGTGTCGATGGCCGGACCTACGAACAGCTTCGCGCCGCCCTCGGCCGCCTCCAGCGCACCGTGCTGGAGTCGAGCGGCGTCTATCACGATGCCGGCACCGGCCTCGCGGTCGATGGACGATTCACCATGCTTTCCCACGTGTCGATCGAACGCCGCCGGTCCAGCGACCGCGACCAGCTCGGTCTGTTTCCCACCATCACCGCGAGCGAGCCGGGTGACGCGCGGGTCGCACTGGCGCCTGGCATACGGGCCAACATCGCCGCCGGCCACACGACCCTGCTCACCCTGTCACGCTACCTGGCGCTCGCCTCCCCGGTCGCGCGGCGCCTCTACCGCCTGCTCGAGGTGGCCCGGGCCGAGGGCACCGTGACCTGGCGAATCACGCTCGAGCATCTGGCCGAACAGCTCCCGCTGCAGCAACGTTATCCTTCGCATCTGCAGCGCGTCCTTCAGCCAGCCCACGAGATGCTCCTGGCCGCCGGCCTGGTCCGCGACGCCGTGGTCCGGCAGCACGACCGGCAGTGGCTCGTGGATTACGTCCTCGCACCCAAACCGGCGTGACGTAGCGGTCGGCCGCCGCGTCAAGCCCGAAGATTGCATTACCTCGGCAGGGAACCACACTCCACCAGAGGAAGCAGTCCATGGCGACCAAACTGGACAAGACGATCAAGCGGGAGATCGAGCTCGATGGCAACGCGTACATGGTCACGATCTCACCCGAAGGCGTGAAGCTCACGCAGAAAGGCTTCCGCAAGGGACGCGAAGTGTCGTGGCGCGAGCTGCTTCCTGAGAACGAGACCTCCTCTCCCTCCGGCGGATCCATGGGCGGCATGGGCGGCGGCGGGATGAGCGGCGGCATGGGCGGTATGCGCTGAGCGCACGCCCGACCCTCTCGCAGGAACTCTGATCCCGCCTCGGCGGTATCTCCTGTTCGACCGGTTGTTCACCTCAGCACGGGTTCAGACGCATGAATCGCCATCGGAATTTCGTTGTCGCAGCCATAGTCGTGCTTCCGCTGCTCGCTGGCGGGTTCATGCTTCAGGAGCGCTCCGAACGCGAGGGTGCCCGGCTGTTCCAGCAGGTCATGGATCTCGTCTCGGAGCGCTTCGTCGATACGCTCGATCGTGGCGGCCTCTACGAGCGCGCCGCTCGCGGATTGATCGAGGAGCTCGAGGATCCCTACACCCAGCTCCTGAGCCCCAAGGAGTATCAGCGCTTCAACACCAACACCGGTGGCCGCTATGGCGGTATCGGGATGCAGATCGAGGATCTCCAGGGCTACATCACCGTCAGCCGCGTGTTCCCGCACACACCTGCCGAGAACGGTGGGGTGTTCGAGGGCGACCGCATCGTTCAGGTGGAGAGCCGCTCGACATCCGGCTGGCGTCTGGATCAGGTTTCCGACTCGCTGCTCGGCAAGCCCGGCACGCCCGTTCGGGTCCGGTTCGCCCGCCCTGGCGTGCCCGAACCGATCGACATCCAGTTCACGCGCGCCGTGATCAGCATTCCGGCGGTGCCGTACGCGCTCATGCTGCAGGACGACATCGGCTACATCCCGCTCCAGCAGTTCAATGAGCTCGCGAGCAGCGACCTCGAGCGCGAGGCGAATCGCCTCGTCAAGGAAGGCGCGCGCGGTCTCATTCTCGACCTGCGCGGCAACACCGGCGGCATCCTCGAGCAGGCGCTGATGATCAGCAATGTTTTCCTCCCGCGGGGAGCGGAGATCGCGAGTGTTCGGGGACGCGGCTTCCCAGCTCAGAGGTTCGAGACGGAGGAGCGACCGTCTGTTCCGAACACCCCGCTGATCGTCCTCACGGATGGCAACACGGCATCGGCCTCTGAGATCGTCGCCGGCGCGCTTCAGGACCACGATCGTGCGCTGATCGTCGGCACGACGTCGTTCGGGAAGGGACTCGTCCAGACGGTCTACCGCCTCGATGGTGGGTACGCGCTCAAGATGACGACGGCCAAGTGGTATACGCCCACGGGTCGCTCGATTCAGAAGGAGCGTGAGCTAGACGAGAACGGCCGCTGGGTCGAGGTCGATCCGGATTCGGCCGCGGTGCACAAGCTCCGCGCCGAGTACAAGGAGCGGGGCCAGGCCGTGCCCGCCGCGTTTCCCGATTCGGTGATTCACCGCGTGACCAGCGCGGCGCGCCCGGAGTTCAAGTCCGACGGCGGGCGGACGGTCTATGGGGGCGGTGCGATCACGCCCGATGTGCTCGTTTCGTCCGACACGTTCTCGACGTCGGCGCAGACGATCCAGAAGGCCCTCGTGCCGCAGGGCCAGCGCGTGTACGTGACGCTCCGGTCCTACGCACTCGAGCTCAAGCCGAAGATCGCGTCGCCGGACTTCGCCATTCAACAGGCGTGGCGCGATGAGTTGTATCGCCGGCTCGTCGCCGAGGACGTCAGGATCGACAAGCAGGTGTGGGACGAAGGCAGGGAGTGGGTCGATCAGCAGCTCTCGTATTACGGCACCCGGCTCGCCTTCGGCGACTCCGCGTGGCTCAAGCGGGATCTTCCGAACGATGCCGCTCTCCGACGGGCCATCGATCTCCTCCGGCAGGGGCGCACGCAACAGGATCTCTTCTCGATCGCGTCTGCCCGCCTCCCGGAGTCGGCACCGCGCTGACCCGGGCCGCGACCGACCACGTTCGACCGACCGCCGTCGCCTCCCTGCGACGGCGGTCGTGCATCGTCCCCTATTTGCCTCCCGCCCTCCCATTGCTCCGCCCCGGGCAGGAGCGATAGAATCATTCGGTACACCCCCTCCCGGAGTTGCGCATGGTGGAAATCGTGCTCGGCGTCCTCGCCCTGCTCGCGATCGTTCTCGGCGCCGCCGCGTTCAAGATCGTCGGCCAGGCCGAGGTGCTCGTCATCGAGCGCCTCGGGCGCTTCAATCGGCTAGCCCGCTCGGGATTGAACATCCTGGTCCCGTTCATCGATCGACCGAAGTCGATCGATGTCCGCTACTTCGAGGCGGACCTCACGGGCATCAAGAAGGTGACCTCGGGCAGCACCACACGGATCGATCTTCGGGAGCAGGTGCTCAACTTTCCGAGCCAGCCGGTCATCACGAAGGACAACGTGACGATCGACATCGACGCGGTGCTCTACTACCGGGTCGCGGATCCGCAGAAGGCGACCTATGCGATTCAGAACCTGCCGTACGCCCTCGAGACGCTGACGCGCACCACGCTCCGCAACATCGTCGGCGACATGGAGCTCGATCAGACGCTCGCCAGCCGCGATCTGATCAACAAGCGGATGCGCGA
>CAYLPM010000291.1:0-5454 GCA_964385525.1 uncultured Gemmatimonadaceae bacterium | reverse complement strand
CCGGAGACCCGATGTGCGCGCGGTGACGAACGCGCCGAGGGTTGCGCGAATCGCGAGGTCCTGCGCCGAATCGGGAGCGCAGGAGACCTCGCACCGATCGGCCCACGGGTCGTACTTCGCGATAGACTCGCGCACGGCGTCGCGCCACGAGGCGAGCACACCTTCCGCGGCGCTGGCACCGGCCGCGGGCTCGGCAAGCGCACGACGAACCGCCTGCACGGTGTAGGGGCGCTCGAGCATCGACAGGCCGCGGAGCTCACCGCGGGCGCGCAGCGCGTCGATGTACGAGTAGGCGATGTCGTCGAGCGGGACGTAGGGTGAGTCCTGAGACTCGAGAGTGGACGGTGTAGTGAGAGCGATGGCCAGAACGAGGAGGCCGGCCCTCGTCACCGGTGCCATGCGATTCCCTCCACGCGCGGAAAGATCTGCAGCGCCGGCGCGGGGAACCTGATGTAGCCGAGCTCCCGCTTCACTCGCACCCAGATCGGATGCGATCCCGGCAGCTTCGCGGCATCCACGTCCAGCGACAGCAGCATGCGGCGCCGTGCTTCAACGGTGCGGCCGGTCGCGGGATCGATCCAGTCCGTGATCGAGTGTCCCACCGACAGCCGCAGGATCCCCGGCCACCACCGCGCCGCTCCGGCCGGCAGCATCTCATCGATGTCCGCCGAGAGCCAGTACGTCTGGCCGGTGTAGTCGATGCTGTTTCGCAGCTCGCTGCCCGGCTGCTCGCTCCAGCGGCGGTACGCTCGCGTCGGCCAGTACGAAAAGGTCGGCTTGACGTTCCGCAGCGCCGGCACCAGCTCCTGCGCCACGAACAGTCCCGTGCCGACGCTGTTCGCGAGCAGGTCGGGTGGCGAGAAGCCGTACTTCGCCTGGTAGCCATCCCAGATCTCGACCTGGAGCTGGAACACCGCCGCGTACGCCGAGCCCCAGATCAGCGCGGTGCGGCGGGAGTAGCACCCCGCCTCGAGCAGGTCGGTGCCGATCCGTGCGAGATGATAGCCGCCGAGTGCATGGCCGAACTTGTCCTGATCGCGGAACGCCATCCCCCAGTCGTGGTTCACCCAGAACGACTCGGCCTTCTCGCCCGACCACCAGGCGTTCTTGAAGTAGGCGTGGAGGGCGACGTTGCCGGCGACGGCGCTGGACGCGACAGCCACGCGGGCGGTCGTGCGCGCGGCGTCGTGCTCGCAGTAGGAAGGCTGGGCGGAGGCCGGGAGGGGGGTGAGGGCGAGGGGGGCGAAAAGGGCGAGGAGGGCGAGCGCCACACGACTGCCACGACGGGCCTGCCTCGTTCGTCCGGTCGTCCGGTCGTCCGGTACTGGTGTCATCATCCCGAATCGCGGAAGTGGTCGTACGCGTCCAGCAGCTCCCCGGGGGTCACGGATGCGGCCCCGAGCTTTCCGACCTCGACGCCGGCGGCGAAGTTCGCGATCACCGCCGCCTCCCGCACCGTCGCACCCGCCGCGAGCATCGCCGCGAGGTACGCCGTCACCGTGTCGCCCGCACCCACGACGTCGTACACTTCGCGCGCCATGGTCGGAATCGGGTGGATCGCGCCCGGCGGCTCGATCAGCGCCATCCCGCGTTCGCCAAGCGTCAGGAGCAGACTGCCGACGCCGAGACGGCGAAAGGTCTCCGGCAGCGCCTCGGGATGCTCGAGGTCCACCGCCGCGCCGAGCGCCGCCTCGAGCTCGCGCCGGTTCGGCTTGAACACCGTAGCGCCGCGGTACAGGAAGAAGTTGCGGTACTTCGGGTCGACGACGATCGGCAGGTCCCGGTCACGCGCCCACCCGATCGCCGCCTCGATCACGCGCGGCACCAGCACGCCCTTGTTGTAGTCCTCGAGGACCAGCGCGTCCGCCCCGTCGATGGCGCCGCGCGTCGCCGCGAGCAGGCGATCGATCTCCTCGCCGGTGAGGTCGGCATCGTCTTCCTCGTCGAACCGCACGACCTGCTGCGAGCGCGCGAGGATCCGCGTCTTGGTCGTCGTCGGGCGCGAGACTTCGACCAGGGACCGATGCTCGGCCATTGCGCCGAGCAGCTGGCGCAGCGTCGCGCCGGAGGCGTCGCCGCCGACGACGGCCACGAGATCCGAGGCCGCGCCCAGTGCCGCCACGTTCTGCGCGACGTTGGCCGCTCCCCCGAGCGCCAGACGTCGCTCGCGAACGCGGACCACCGGCACCGGCGCCTCGGGTGAGATGCGCTCGACGTCACCCTGGAGGTACACGTCGAGCATCGCGTCGCCCACGAGCGCGATCCGCTGGGCACGGGCCGTGTCGAGCAGGGCCACGAGACGGTCGCGGGCGAGGGTGTGGGGCATCGGCGCGGAAGCTAGGGGGCGCGGAAGGGAGGGTCAACACGGTCCAGGGCGCGCGCGCGGCGGCCGGAAGGCTCCGTCCCCGGGCACGTCCCTTGCCCCCCCAACAGCAACTACCGATCGGACCTGATACCCATTGCTCCCGTTCCTTCGTCGGCTCAACGACGCGGCAAAGCAGAAGGTCCTCGTCCTCCAGGACTACTTCACCCTGGGGTACAAGGCCATCCGCTTCATCTTCGCGCGTCCGTTCTACGGCAGCGACGTCATCCAGCAGATGGACGCGATCGGCGTCAAGTCGCTGCCGATCGTGCTGCTCACCGGCCTGTTCACGGGGATGGTGCTCGCGCTCCAGTCCTCGGTGCAGCTCGAGCAGTTCGGCGCGACGATGTACATCGGGCGGCTGGTCGCGGCCTCGATGATCCGCGAGCTCGGACCCGTGCTCGCGGGGCTCATGGTCGCCGGGCGCGTCGGCTCGGGGATCGCCGCGCAGCTCGGTTCCATGAAGGTCACCGAGCAGATCGACGCCCTCAACACCCTCGGCACCGATCCGATCAAGAAGCTCGTGACGCCGCGGGTGCTCGCCGCGCTCATCATGCTGCCCGTGCTCACGGTCATCAATGACCTCGTCGGGATCTTCGGCGGCAACATCATCGCCAGCGCCTACATCGGGCTCCCGTCCTCGCTCTACTGGCGCACGGTCTGGGAGCAAATCGCGTCCGGCGGTTTCACGCTGCGCTACATCCCCAACGACTTCATCCAGGGGCTCTCCAAGCCGTTCGTGTTCGGCGGTATCATCTCGATCACCGGCTGCTACTTCGGCCTGAAGACGACCGGCGGGACGGAGGGGGTGGGCCTCGCCACCACCCGGACGGTGGTGACGGCAAGCATCTTGATCCTCGTCGTGGACTACTTCATGACGCAGATAATTCTCGCCTTCTTCACGCCATGAGCGACGAGGGACGGGTACCCGGCACGGAACGGCGGGAAAGCGAACGTCGTGATCGCGAGCAGTTGGCCCGGACGCGCCAGGCGATCCGGAGCGAGCTCGCGATCGACGCGCCGGACTACCTCACCCGCGTGGCCGAGCGTGCGGAGAGCGGCGAGCTGCGTTCGGTCATCGAGCTCCAGAACGTGTCGCTCGCGTTCGACGAGCCCGTCCTGGAGGACGTCTCGTTCGCCGCCCACGAGGGCGAGACGGTCGTGATCGTCGGCGAATCGGGGACGGGCAAATCGACGATCCTCAAGCTGATTCTCCGCCTCCTGGTTCCCGATGCGGGGCACGTCCTGGTGGAGGAGGAAGACATCGCGCACCTCAGCTTCGACGAGGCGCTGCGGGTCCGGCAGAAGATGGGGATGGTCTTCCAGGGTGCCGCGCTGTTCGACTCGATGACGGTGTTCGAGAACATCGCCTACCCGCTGCGCGAGCACACGGAGCTGACCGAGGACGAGATCGAGGCACGCGTGCGCGAGAAGCTGGAGTTCGTGGATCTCGAGCCGGACAAGGTGATGGATCAGCTCCCGGCCGAGCTGTCGGGCGGGATGAAGAAGCGGGTGGGGCTCGCGCGCGGGATGGCGAACAATCCGGAGATCATGCTCTACGACGAGCCGACCTCCGGCCTGGATCCGCTGACAACGGGCACGATCACGCGGCTGATCATGAAGCTCCAGAAGGAGCTCAGCGTGACCAGCGTGGTGGTCTCGCACGACATCCGCTCGTCGTTCCGCATGGCATCGCGCATCGCGCTGCTCGCCGAGCACCACATCGTGTTCTTCGGGACGCCGGAAGAAATGGCGGGGTCCGACGATCGGTACATCAGGGATTTTCTGGGAGGCGGAGCGTAACCGGAGCGAGTCGAACGGCGTGCCTGGGCACGACGAGCGAGCGCTACCGGATTCCTTTTCTGCGAGTATGCCATGAAACGCGCCACATTCATTACCTGGGAGCAGCTCCGCGTCGGCGTGGTGATCCTGATCGGGCTCACGATCCTCACGCTGGCGGTCTACCGCCTCGGCCAGGCGGCGAACCTCTTCACCGCGCGGTACCCGCTCGTCGCGTTCCTCAAGAGCGGCAGCGGCATCCGCGTCGGCGGCTCGGTCGCGCTCGCGGGGCAGATGGTGGGCACCATCCGCGAGATCGAATTCCTGCCGCCGGATGCGGACACGACGCGAAACCTGCGCGTGCTGATCGAGATCGACGAGCGCATGCAGGAGCAGATCCGCGCCAACTCCACGGCGCAGGTACGGACGCTCGGCCTGCTCGGCGACAAGATCATCGACATCACGCCGGGCTCGCCGCGCTACCAGGTCCTGGCGGCCAACGACACGATCGCGGTGCGGCCCTCGCTGGACTACGAGGAAGTGATCGCCCAGGCGGCCGAGGCGGTCGACGATCTGGTGCAGCTCACCGCGACGCTGAACGTGCTCAGCACCTCGGTCATCGAGGGCGAGGGGACGCTCGGTCAGCTCGTTACGAACCCGCGCCTGTACAACGAGCTCTCGCAGACGCTCGCGCAGGCCGATGCCTTCCTCACCCGGCTGACCAACTCCCAGGGCGCGTTCGGCCGGATGCTGGACGATCCAATGCTCTACGACCAGCTCACGTCGACGCTCGCGCAGCTGGACACGACGCTCCTGCGCATGACGAGCAAGGAGGGATCGCTCGGGCGGATGATCGCGGACGATTCGCTGTACGTGAACCTGGTCGGCATCACCGCGGGCGCGGATTCGCTGGTCGGCCTGATGACGACCGGCAACGGCTTCGCGGCGAAGTTGCTGACGGATCAGCAGCTGTACGATCAGCTCAACAAGCTGGTGACGGATCTCAGCGCGGTCGTCGCGGAGATGCGGATAGAGCCGCGGCGGTTCTTCAGGGGGCTCATCGACGTCTTCTGATTTTCTGGTCTGTGCGGTCGGGAACGGCTGCCGCTACGCGACGAGTCGCCGGGGAACTGCTGAGGGCGCGCCGCCGCTGCGCGGCGGTGCGGACGCCGGCTGACGCCGGCGTGCACGGAGTGGCGCCGGTGAGGGGCCGGGCTCCTGGCGCAGGGACCTGAAAATACCTTGGAAACTGCCTCGGGAGGCATCGGGGAGTAGCCGAGGCGTTGTCTGGGGGCCGCCGCGGGCGGGCTACT
>CAYLPM010000290.1:0-4489 GCA_964385525.1 uncultured Gemmatimonadaceae bacterium | reverse complement strand
CTCGAGGAGCGAATGGACACGACCGTCGGCATGCTGATCGCGCAGCTCGCGCAGACGAACATCGAGCTGTGGCACGAGGAGGACAAGGCGCGGGTCGACGATGACCACCAGGTCGCGGCGGCCAAGCGCGCGATCGACATGCTGAATCAGCGTCGCAACGACCTGATCGAGCGCATCGACGAGGCGGTGATGGAGACGGTTCGCGCCGCCCGGCGCGAGGAGGGCGCCGCCCGTGGCTGAGACGGTGGGGTGGCTCGCCGACAAGTTGAGCATCGTCGAGCTGAAGATCTACCACATGCGCGAACAGGCCGACCGCGCGGATGTGGAGGAGACGTTCCGGGCGCGCTGCGAGGAGCGCCTCGGCGTGCTGCGACTCCAGCGCGACGACCTGGCCGCGGAGCTGAGCACCTTGCTGGCCGACATCGCGGCGGGCCGGGTCGTGCCGAAGGTCTACCGCCAGTTCAAGATGTACAACGATCCGCAGTACCGGCGACCTGATCCGCGCCCGTGACATCGGCGGAGCGGCCACTGACCGTCCTGCACCTCGACACGGAGCGCGGGTGGCGTGGCGGCGAGCGGCAGGCGTTCTGGCTGGCGCGCGAGCTCGAGCGGCTCGGCCACCGCTCGCTGGTGGCCGCGCGGCCGGGTGAAGGACTGGCGGCACGCGCGGCCGATGCGGGCCTCGAGCTGATCCCGTGCGCGCCGGCCGGCGAGGCCGATCTCCTCGCGGCGATTCGCCTCCGCCGGGCGTTGCTTCGCCGGCGCGTGGACATTGTGCATGCCCACACCGGCCACGCGGTGGGGACGGCGGCCCTCGCGACGCTCGGCACGGGCGTGCCGATGGTGCTCACGCGGCGCGTGGACTTCCGCCTGCGCAGGAATTTCGCGAGCCGGTGGAAGTACTCCCGTGCCGCGGCGATCATTGCCATCTCGCGCGCGGTCCGCGCGGCCCTCGTGGCCAGTGGCATTCCCGAGGACACGATTGCGCTCGTCCCGAGCGGCGTCGATCTCACGCGCACGTTCACCGCGGCACCGTCCGCCACGCTGCGCGAGCTCGGCATTCCGGCCGACGGCGGGCCACTGGCGGTGATGGTCGGCGCGCTCGTCGCGCACAAGGATCCCGCGACCTTCGTTCGCGCGATCGCCGAAGCGCGACGGCACGTGCCGGCGCTGCGCGCGCTGCTCGTCGGCGAGGGTCCGCTGCGGCCAATGGTGGAAGCGCTCGTGCGGGAGCACGCACTCGGCGACGCGCTCCGCCTCGCCGGATTCCGACAGGACGCGGATGCACTCATCGCCGCCGCGGACGTCTTCGTGTTGTCGTCGGCGGAGGAAGGACTGGGAACGGTTCTGCTCGATGCCCTGGCGGCCGGAACGCCGGTGGCCGCGACATCGGGGGGCGGCATCCCCGAGATCATCGAGGACGGGCGGTCGGGGCTGCTGGTCGCGCCCCACGATGCCCGGGCGCTGGGCACGGCGATCGCGCGGATCGTGGGCGATGTGTCGCTCGCGCAGACACTCGCGGCTGGGGGGCGGGAGAAGGTGCTCCGGTTCTCGGTCGCCGAGACGGCGCGGAGAACGCTCGAGGTCTATCGTACGGTGCTGGCGACGTAGACCACGGCACGGGGAGCGCTCGAGGTCGGTGCTGGAGACGTAGACTACACCGCGGCCGGTTCCGCGCCCCGGAACTCCCGCCAGACCGCGCCGCGGATGGCCGCCAGATCGTCCTCGCTGACCGGCGCCCCGTGCTCGTCCCGCCACTTGCGCGCTGATCGCTCGAGCCGCGCGAGATTGGCCTCCGTGACGCGCGGATCTCCACGGCGCCCGAAAAATACGCGGTCCACGTCCAGCACCCAGGCTCGAAGCCGCGACGTGGGACCGGGCGCGAGCAGAATGTTCTTGAGGTTGAGATCCGGGTGCCGCACGCCCGCGCGTCCGAGTTGCGCGATGAGCTTCGCGGCGGCCTCGATGAGGAGCTTTCGCGGTCCGGGCTCGGGCCGGCTCATGATCGCCGCCGCGAGGTCCCGCGCGCGATCGATCTCGCGCGTCGCGACGTCACTCCGCCGAAAGACGCCCGCGGGGTAGAGCACGTAGGCGACGAGCTCCGGCGTGGGCACGCCGAGCGCCGCCAGGCGCACCGCGATGTCGAGCTCGCGCGCCGCGCGGGGGAAAAGGAACAGGTCGCCGGTGACGGCCGCGAGCGCGCCGCCGTGCCGGGCGTGGCGCACCACGACGCGCGGACCATCGTCAGGGAGCGGCACCGCGTACGCCACGCCGCGGCCGGCGAGCGCCTCCGCTTCGGGATGACGCGCGGCGTAGTCGTGCAGGGTCGCGTTTCGCGAGGCGCGGAGCACCGTGCGCAGCGACGGCATCACGGCCGCGAGCGCGACGACGTCGGCCCGGCCGATGCGCTCGCGAACATACCGCGCCGGGGTGACGCCCCCGCTCACAGCTCCACGCGGAACAGCCGCTGCGCGTGCGATTTGCCCTTCAGCTCGATGGGCGGCTGCTTCTTCAGCTTCGGCGCGCGTGTGAGCGCCTGGCGGAACTCCTCCGTGACGAGGATCTCGCCGGCCTCGGCGACGGAGCACAGTCGGCTCGCGGTGTTCACCGTATCGCCGATGACGGTGTACTCGAGCCGGCGCTCGGAGCCGATGTTGCCCGCGAACGCTTCCCCGTAGTTGAGCCCGATCCCGATCTCGAGCTCGGGCCGGCCGTCGGCGCGCCACTGCGCGTTCAGCGCGGCGAGCGCGCCCATCATCTCGAGCGCCGCCTCCATCGCGCGGTCCGCGTCGTCGGGTGAGCTGATCGGCGCGCCCCACTGCGCCATGACCGCGTCGCCGATGAACTTGTCGAGCGTGCCACCATGGCGGAACACGCACTCCACCATCTCGGTGAAGTACTCGGTCAGGAGCCGCGCCGTGTCGTCCGGGTTCATGACCTCGGAGAGGCGCGTGAAGTTGCGGATGTCGCTGAACAGCACGGCGACGGTCCGCTTCTCGCCGCCCAGCTTCACCGCATCCGGCGAGTTCGCGATCCGCGCCGCCAGGGACGGCGCGAAGTAGCGCTCGAAGTTGCTGCGGATCAATGCCTCGTGCCGGATCCGCTCGGAGAACTGGGAGTTCTCGATCGCCACCGCGGCGATCCCCGCGAACGCGACGAGGAATTCCAGGTCCGCATCGCCGAACCGGTGCGTCATCGTCAGGTTGTCGACGTACAGCACCCCGAGCGCGCGGCTCTCGCTGCCGATCAGCGGCGCGCACATCGCCGAGCGCACGCGCTGCATGAGGATCGACTGGCCGCCGAAGCGCTGGTCCTCGGGCGCGTTGTCGGAGAGGATCGCGATCTTCTCCTCGACGACCCGCCGCGCGATCGACTGCGGCACCGCGCGCTCGTCCGACTGCCCCTCCTTGTCGCGGGCGATGCGGGGCGCGAGCTCGCCCTGCTCGTCCGTGAGCAGGATCGCGACGCGATCCACGTCGAGGATGTTGAAAGTCGTCGACACGATCTTCTCGAGCAGCGTGTCGACGTCCACGGCGCGGGACAGCTCGCGCGAGACGGCGAGGATCAGCTCCAGCTTCAACTCGCTGCGGTCGCGCGTCTCGATCACCGGCGTGACTTCGCGCTCGTTCATCTGCTTGCGGGAGACGCGGCGCACGGCCATCGGCTGCTTCGTGTCGCGGATGCGCAGTTCGCGCAGGATCGTCGCCCCGGGGCGCACCTGCGAGAGCGAGTCTTCGGCTGGCGCGACGACCTCGCCGCTCGGCACGACCTCCTTGAGCCGGAACGCGACGCTCCCGAACGTGACGACGTCGCCCGACGTCGCGCGCGACGTCTCGACGCGGATCCCGTTCAGGAACGTGCCGTTGCTCGAGCCGAGATCCCGCACCTCGACGCCGAGCGCGTCGGACTGCAGCTCGGCGTGCCGCCGGGAGATCGTCGGGTCGAGAATCGGGATGTCGCAGTTCAGGGCGCGTCCAACCACCAGGGACGCGCCTCCGCGCAGCTCGTAGGTCTGCTCGCCTTCGGTGCTGATCAGCTTGAAGAGCATTGCCTCAATATGCCGTCGTCCCCACCGCGCCTCCAGGCGAACGCGCGCCCGCCGTCGTCGGCGCGTGCCGTCCCCTTACCCGACCAATGGCGGTGAGCATTGCGCGTGCCTTGTTCTCCGTCTCCTCCCACTCCCGTTCGGGGATCGAATCCGCCACGATCCCCGCTCCGGCCTGCACCGAGACCTCGCCATTCGCGATCACGCAGGTGCGGATCGTGATCGCGAGATCCATCCGCCGGTCGCCCGCGGCAATGTAGCCGATCGCGCCGGCATATGGACCTCGCCGTTCCGGTTCGAGCTCGTCGATGATCTCCATCGCGCGGATCTTCGGCGCGCCGGAGACGGTGCCGGCGGGGAAGCAGGCGCGGAAGACGTCGACGGCCGAGAGTCCCTCCCGCAGGTCGCCCTCGACCTGACTCACCATGTGCAGCACGTGGCTGT
>CAYLPM010000289.1:0-12623 GCA_964385525.1 uncultured Gemmatimonadaceae bacterium | reverse complement strand
CTCTCCCGCAACCGGCGGCGCAGAGCGCCGTGCCCGAAAAGGGGGACGATGGCCACAAACCAATATCGTCGCCGCGACGGGGGTCGCGATAGAGTGGCGGCCGTTCCTCGCAGGGCGGGCGGTTCTGGCGCCAGAGGCGCCGGCGTACTTCGTGGCCGGCGGTTCCTGGCAAGGAGTCACCGCCGCTCAGGCCGGCCGTCGGTTCGGTCCGCTGCCCAGTCGCTCACCACTCGACCCTCTTGTAATACCCGGAATCCCCCGTCAGCGGCACCGATGGATCCGTCTCGGGCCGGCGCCTGAAGATCGCGCGCGCGCTCTGGACCTGCTCGTTGGTGCCGACGACGAGCACGGCCTCGCCGGCGTCGAGCACCTCGTCGCCGGGCGGGTTCACGCGGGTCTCGCCTCCCGGGCGCTGGATGGCGATCACGGAGCACCCGCTCTGTTCGCGAATCCCGGACGCCTCCAGCTTGACGCCCTCGAGCGCGCTCCCGCGCTCCACGCGGTAAACGGAGACCGAGAGTCCCTGGAGGTATCGGTCGACCCCGGACGCGACGACCCCGCCGCCGGCGATGGTGCGGAACATCTCGTAGCCATCGCGACGCACCTCGATGATGTTTTGCTCGATCACGTCCTGAGGGACGAGATAGCGCTGAAGCACCCGCGAGAACACCTCGATCGACGACTCGAATTCCTCGGCGACGACCTCGTTGGTGCCGACCGCGTACAGATGCTCCATCTCCTGCACGAAACGGCTGCGGACGATGATGTGCAGGTTCGGGCTCAGCCGCCGGGCGATGTCGGTGCTCGCGTGCGCCGCGGCGATGTCCGAGATCGCGATCACGAGCACGCGGGCGCGGTGAATGCCGGCGTGCTCGAGGACCTCGAGGCGGGTCGAGTCGCCGTAGATGATCGGGATCCCCTTGGCGCGCTCGTCGCGGACGGTGTCGGGATTGAGCTCGATGGCGATGAACGGGATCCCGACCTTTCGCAGCACGCGGGCAACGTTGCGCCCGTTCATCCCGAATCCGACGATGATCACGTGGTCGTCGAGCGTCTGCTTCGCTTCCTCGACCGTCACGCCGGGGATCGCCCGACCGGCCGCGATGCCCACGGGCACCCGTTTCTCGAGCCACGCCGCCAGGGAGGGTCCAGCGGTGAAGAGCAGCGGGGTCAGCGCCATGGTCGTCACCGCGGCGGCCAGAAAGAGCTGGTAGAGCTGGGCGTCCAGCAGCCCGGCGCTCACCCCGACCTTGGCGAGCACGAAGGCGAACTCCCCGATCTGCGCGATGATCAGCCCGCCGATTACGGCCACGCGGAGCGACTGGCCGAGCGTCCAGGCGACCCCGGTGTTGATCACCGCCTTGAGCGCAAGGGCGCCGGCGACGGCGCCGACCACCGCGGCCGGCTCACGCAGCAGGGTGCGGATGTCGAACAGCATCCCGATCGACACGAAGAAGACGCTGAAGAACACCTCGCGCAGCGGGAGGATCTCGCCGAGCGCCTGGTGGTTGTAGTCGGACTCGGAGAGGACGAGGCCAGCGATGAAGGCCCCGAGCGCGAGCGAGAGGCCGACCGCCGCAGACGCCCACGCCATTCCGAGACAGAGCAGCAGGATCGTGAGGAGGAAGACCTCGCGCTTGCGTGTGCGGACGACGTGCTCGAGCAGCACGGGCACGACGTAGTGCGATGCGAGCGCCGCGGCCGTGATGAACCCGAGCGCCTTGCCGATCGTGGCGAGCACATCACCGGCGCCTCCGCCCTGTCCCGCGAGAAACGGAGTGAACAGCACCATCGGGACGATGCATAGATCCTGGAAGATCAGGATGCCGATGGCCGAGCGTCCCTGCGGCGAATCCACCTCCAGGCGATCGGCGAGGAGGCGCAGCACGATCGCGGTACTGCTGAGTGCGACGAGCATGCCGACGAATGCCGAGACGCGCCACGAGAGGCCGAACGCGCGCGCGAGCAGGAGCGTGGCGCCCATCGTGACGCCGACCTGCAGGCTCCCGCCGACGAGCAGGAAGGTCTTGATCCGCCGGAGCTGTTGGATCGAGAACTCGATCCCCACGGTGAAGAGCAGGAGGACGACGCCGATTTCGGCGATCGCTTCGACGCCGTGCACGTCGCCCACCAGTCCGAAGCCGTACGGTCCGAGAAAGACGCCTGCGATGAGGAAGCCGACGATCGGCGGGAGCCGGAATCGGTCCGCTACGAGGACCACGGACACGCCGAGCCCGAAGAGGACGAGCAGGTCGCGCAGGAGGTGAAGGTCGGTCATGCCTGGCGGAGGGCGGGCGCCGATGGGGAAGGGAGCAGAGCGGTCCGGGGCGCGTCGCGCCGCCGATCCGCCCTGATGACGAACGAATGCCTGAATGATGCACGGGCGGGGCCTCGGTTGCGCACCGGGGGCCGGCCGGTACACCATCGAGGTCGACCGTCACTGGCCTGGAGGAGCATCGTGAGACCGTCCGTGAGATTCCGGTTCCCATTTCCCTCGGCGGCGGGGAGCGCGACAGACGCCGCGCGTGCCGTGCTCATATTCGGCGCACTGCTCTCCGTCCCGCTCGCGATCGCCGGCGCGCAGGAGGCGCGCGTCCGCGCGCGCTCTCTCGGCGTCGCGCCAGGCATCTTCGCACCGGGGGCGAACAACGCGATCACCGACGTGCAGGGCGTGGCGGTCGGCCAGCACACGGTGGTCGAGGGTGACTCCGTGCGCACGGGGGTCACGGCGATCCTCCCGCACCGCGGCAATCTCTACCGCGATCGGGTGCCCGCGGCGCTCCACGTCGGCAATGGGTTCGGCAAGCTTCTCGGGATCACGCAGCTCCGCGAGCTCGGCGAGCTGGAGTCGCCGATTCTGCTCACGTGCACGCTGTGCGTGTGGCGCGCCGCCGACGCGCTCGCGGCGTGGATGCTCGAGCAACCCGGGATGCAGAACGTGCGCTCGTTGAACGTGGTCGTGGGCGAGACGAACGACGGGGGGCTGAACGCGATCCGGTCGCGGCCGATTCGCCCGGAGCACGTGCGGCGGGCGTTGGAGTCGGCGAGCGACGGGGCGGTGGCGGAGGGGAGCATCGGCGCGGGTGCCGGGACCTCGGCGTTCGGATGGAAGGGTGGGATCGGTACGTCGTCGCGGGTGCTGCCGGCATCGCTCGGCGGGTGGACCGTCGGAGTCCTGGTACAGTCGAATTTCGGCGGCATTCTCCAGGTGCTCGGCGCGCCGGTCGGGAAGGAGCTGGAGCGTTACGCATTTCGCAACGACGTGGAGGGCGACCGCGGCGACGGCTCGATCATGATCGTCGTCGCCACGGATGCGCCCCTCTCCGATCGCAATCTCGAGCGCCTCGCCTCGCGCGCGATCATGGGACTCTCGCGCACGGGGTCGTCGGCGTCGAACGGCTCGGGCGATTACGTGATCGCCTTCTCGACCAGCGATTCCGTACGGCGCGTGGCCGGCGTGCCGCGGCTCACGACGACGGAGCTGGGCAACGACGCGATGTCCGCGCTCTTCCAGGCGGTGGTGGAGGCGACCGAGGAATCGATTCACAATTCGCTGTTCATGGCCACGACGGTCACGAGCAATGGACGGACCGTGGAGGCGATACCCCTCGATCGGGTCAGGGAGATCCTCCGGAAATACGGCATAGCGCCGTAAGGTTCTGGCACGTGTCGGGCGCCGTCGGCGGCACGCTTTCTGACGTGTCGTGCTCCATCTCTCGAAGGAGGCCGACGATGGGTGGAAAGCGACCCGACCAGTACAGGATCGATCCAGGCGAAGCGGGATCGACGGACTACAAGTTCCGGCAGGAGGATGAAGGAATAAAGGAGCAGGAGCGACAGGAGCTCGAGCAGAGCCGAGCCGACCAGGAGGTGCCGAAGATCCCGAAGCGAGGGGAGAATCCCGCGCTCCGCGAGATGCGGGAGCGGAACGACGAATCGCGGCGGGATGCCGCTCGCGAGCGTGAAGAGGGTCTCGGGCGAGGCGGGCTGGGCGAGAGGGGCGAGCGGGGCGAACGGGATGCGGCTGACGAGCGCGCGGACTGAGTGACCGGAGATCGAATCGTGGGCAACGAGCTCAGAGGACGACACGTGGCCGTGCTGGCCACGCACGGAGTGGAACAGATCGAGCTGACGGAACCGGTCAAGGCGCTGCTCGACGCCGGCGCCAGCGTCGACCTGATCGAGCCCGAGGGGCGCCCGATCCAGGCGTACAATCACCTCGAGAAGGGCGATGTCTTTCCGGCCGACAAGTCCCTCGCCGACGTGAGCGAGGAGGACTACTCGGCGTTGCTGCTGCCGGGCGGCGTCGCGAATCCGGATGCGCTTCGAATGAACGAGGCGGCGGTGCGGTTCGTTCGCGCGTTCATCGAGGCCGACAAGCCGGTGGCGGCGATCTGCCACGCGCCCTGGCTGCTCGTCGAGGCGGGCGTGCTGAAAGGACGGACGGTCACGTCGTGGCCGAGCCTGCGCACGGACATCCAGAATGCGGGGGGCACCTGGGTGGACGAGCCGGTGCAGGTCGACCAGACGCTGATCACGAGCCGGAAGCCGGAGGATTTGCCGGCATTCTGCCGGCGGATCGTGGCGGACTTCGGCACCGGGATCGACGAGCAGCGGATGGACCGGGTAGTGGAGCAGTCCTTCCCGGCGAGCGACCCCCCGCCGCCGCCCTGAGAAGGGCCGGCCCAGGTGGGGGGGCTGGCGCGGCTGTGCTTTGCGATGTAAAGTACTTGACACACCGCCCGTCACCCCGCAGCTTCATCGGCCATGACGATCGTTCGGTCCATTCACTCACCGCCCGTGTCGCCCGCCTCCCCGCCAGGGTTGCACGACCGGGCGATCGACAACCTCCGCTTCATTCGCGAGACGATGGAGCGGGCGGGGTCCTTCACGGCCGTCTCGGGATGGGGGCAGGTCCTCGTCGGCGCCACCGCCATCGGCGCAGCGCTCATCGCCGCCCGGTATCCGATCGCCGACGTCCGATGGCTCGCCGTGTGGCTCGCGGAGGCCGTGCTGTCGATCGCCATCGCCGGGGCCGCGACGGCGCGCAAGGCGCGCCTCGCCGACATGCCACTCCTCTCGGGCCCCGGCCGCAAGTTCGTCCTCAGCTTCTCCCCGCCGATGGTCGTCGGGGCGCTCCTCACGCTCGTGCTCGTCCGTGCGGACCTGCTCGCGCTGCTGCCGGGCATCTGGCTCCTGCTCTACGGGACCGCCGTCGTCACCGCCGGCACCTACTCCGTGGGCATCGTGCCCGTGATGGGGCTCTGCTTCATGCTGCTCGGCGCGGTGGCGCTCGTGTTCGGCGGCGGGTCACAGGTGGGGAACTGGCTGATGGCGGCCGGCTTCGGCGGGCTGCATCTCGTGTTCGGCATCTTCATCGCTCGGAGGCATGGTGGCTAAGCATGGCGCGGCATCCGACGATCGTGCGGCCGATTCGCGGCCGGCGAAGGGTCGACTGCGCTCCGTCCGCGGCCGGTCGACCGACGTTGTCCCGCTCGAGCTCGATCGTCTGATCCACGAGCGAATGCGTCTCGGGATCCTGAGCGCGCTCGCCGTCAACGAGTCGCTCACCTTCAACGATCTGAAGCGGCTGATGCAGACGACGGACGGCAACCTGAGCGTCCACGCTCGCAAGCTCGAGGAAGCGAACTACGTCGCGTGCACGAAGAGCTTCGAAGGCCGTGTGCCGCGCACAGAGTATCGGCTGACGGCGTTCGGGCGCCGCGCTCTCGAGCGCTATCTCGACCACATGGAAGCGCTGATTCAGGCCACCCGCGAGCGCTAGCGATCCACTTCACGTCATCGACCGGATGAGCTCCCAACTCTCGCCCGCCCCGACGTCGGGGCTGCACGTCGCCATCATCATGGACGGTAACGGCCGCTGGGCGGCCGCCCGTGGACTTCCGCGCACGGCCGGACACCGGATCGGGGCCCGCACGGTCCGCCGGATCGTCGAGGCTGCCCCCGATGCCGGCATTCGCACGCTCTCGCTCTACGCGTTCTCCGCCGACAACTGGAAGCGGCCGCCGCAGGAGGTCTCGCAGCTGATGCGACTCTTCCGCGTCTATCTGCTCAAGGAGACGGACCGCTGCGTGAGCAATGGCGTGCGGCTCAGTGTGATCGGTCGGCGCGACCGACTGGCGCCGGCGCTACGGATGGCAATCGAGGAGGCGGAACGCGCCACCGCGGGCGGCACCCAGCTGCACCTTCGGGTGGCCGTCGACTACTCGGCGCGCGATGCGATCCTGCGCGCGGCCCGCGTGATCGCCGCGGGCGGCGCGACACGCGAGTGCATGTCGCGCGCGCTCGGCGCGGTGGATCACGACATCGGATCGGCTCCGGACGTCGACCTGCTTATCCGCACCGGCGGCGAGCAGCGGCTCAGCGATTTCCTGCTGTGGGAGTGTGCCTACGCGGAGCTGCATTTCACGGCCACGATGTGGCCGGAATTCGGCATCGCCGAGCTAGAGGCGGCCGTGCGCGATTTCCACCAGCGGCACCGCCGGTTCGGGCGCGTGGAGGCGGTCGCGGGGTGACCGCCGGGCGGGCGGTGACGTGCCGTCGAGCCATCGCCTCTCTTGTGCCCGGCAGCCGGGACGCTGAACATTGCGGTTCCTCCTCGCCGTGATCGCCGTGCCGCTTCAGCCTCCCACGCTCGCCACTTTTCCCCTGGTCGGCCGCTCGGACGAGCTGGCCGCGCTCGGAACGCTGCTCGATGCGGCGCAGGGTGGCCGTGGTGGGACGGTTTTCCTCGTCGGAGAGGGAGGGGTCGGGAAGACGCGGCTCGCTAAGGCCATCTCGGACGTCGCGGCGCATCGAAACTGGACGGTCGCCCTCGGGCGCGCCTATCCCGTCGAGACCGGCGTGCCGTACGCCCCCTTCTCCGATGCCTTGCTGCCGCACCTCCGCGCCTTCGACGCGGGAACGCTCTCGCTTCTGACGCGCGGCGGAGCCGCCGATCTCGCGGCGCTGTTTCCGGCCCTCGGTGATCGAGCCGGCACCGCGCCTCCGCGCGGCGATCCGGCCGAGATCAAGGCGCGCCTGCTGTGGAACTTCACGCAGTTCCTGGCGCGGTGGTCGGCGCGGACGCCCCTTCTGATCGTCCTCGAGAATCTGCAGTGGGCCGACGCGTCGTCACTCGAGCTCCTGCACTTCGTGGCGCGGCAGGTGACGAACGAGCGGATCGTGCTGCTCTGCACGTACAACGAGGCCGAGCGTGACCAGCATCCGACGCTGCGCGCGACGGAGCAGTCGCTGGTGGCACTCGGCTGCGCGACGGTGCGGCGCCTGCTGCCGCTCTCGCGGGAGGCCACCGACGAGCTGGTGCGCCGCGTGTTCGGCGTGGAGGGTACGGTGACGCGCGAGTTCACGGCGCTGCTGTATGGATGGACGCGGGGCAATCCGTTTTTCGTCGAGGAGACGCTGAAAGCGCTCGTCGAATCCGGGCGACTGCACGAGCGCGACGGGACGTGGCTGGGGTGGGAGCTCGAGGGATTCGACCTCCCGCGCTCGATCCGCGACGCGATCGTCGCGCGCGTGGATCGGCTCCCGGACGCCGCGCGATCGATCGCGAACCTGGCCGCGGTGATCGGCACGCGCGCGTCGTTCGAGGCGCTGCATTCGGTGAGCGGCATGTCGCGCCCCGAGCTGCTCGCCGCGCTCGACGAGCTGCGGCGCCAGTACATGCTGGTCGAGGGCGCCGTGGGCGATGACGTCGTCTACGATTTCGCGCATCCGCTGCTCCAGCAGACGCTGTACGGCGAGCTCGGACGCGCGCGCGCCCGGCTGCTGCACGCCACGGTCGCCGAAGCGCTGGAGACGTTTCACGGCGCGCGCGCGGTCGCGCACGCGGACGAGCTGGCCTTCCACTTCTCGCGGGCGGATGCGAGCAGCCTCGCGCCGAAGGCCGTGAAGTACCTGACCGTGGCCGGACGCGACGCGCTCGCCAAGAACGCCGGGCGGGAGGCAGTGAACTACCTCGCCGCGGCCCTCGAGCAGGTCGATCGCGAGGGCGCCGAGCTCGAGACGCCGAGTGACGTCACCGCCCTCGTGGAGGAGCTCGCTCGCGCGCGACAGCGGCTGGGCGAATACGATGCGGCCATCGAGCTGTGGGAGCGGGCGCGACGCGCCGCCGAGGGCGAGGGCCAGTCCGCGCGCGTGGCGGCGCTGGAGCGACGGCTCGGCGTCGCGCACTACTGGAGCGGCCGCTACCCGGAGGCGCTCGAGCACTACGACGCGGGGCTCGCGACGGCCCGGACGTGCGACGACACCGCGATGCTCGCGCGCCTGCGGCTCGTGAAGGGGATGTGCCTCCAGGAGCTGGGACGGCATCAGGAGGCGCAGGGCGAGGTCGAGGACGCGCTGCGGCTGGCCGAGCAGCTCGGCGATCCGTCCCTCCTGGCGCGGGTGCATCGCGGGCTTCTGCTGCTCTATGCGTGGACGGGACCTGTGAAGCTCGCGCGCGAGCACGGGCATCGGGCGATCGAGCTCGCGCAGCAGCTGGGCCACCTCAGCACGGCGTGGTCGGCGCACTGGGCGCTCGCGGTGCTCGAGGGGCTGACGGGCAACGGTCCCGCCGTCGTCGTCCATCTGCCGGAAGCGGAGCGACTGGCCGAGGAGCTTCGCTCGCCGCTCCTGCGCGTGTGGACCGCCGAGATTTCGATCGAGTACGCGGCAGGCGCCGGCGAGTGGGATTCCGCCGTCGCGCTGTCCGAGCGCACGATCGCGCTGGCACGCTCGCTCGGACAGCGCGGCGTGTTGTCGCGCGTGCTGGTGTGGTCGGCGATGTTGTATCTCGGCCGCGGAGACCTGACGCGCGCCCGGCAATACGTGGACGAGGCGTGGGCTCTCTCCGGTGCCGAGCACGGCGCCATGGATCGTCCGCTCGACGTGCATACCGTTGTGCCCGCGCACACGGGATTGGCGGCGTATTACCTGACCATCGGCGACCACGCACGCGCGATCGAGATCGGCGAGGCCGGGCTCGCGATCGCCGATCGGACCGGATACGTGGTCTGGGCGATCCACCGCCTGCTGCCCACCATCGCCGAGGCGGCGCTGTGGAGCAATGATCTGGAGCGAGCGGCGCAGCTCGGCGAGCGGATTCGCCGCGATTCCACGCGCATGGGACACCGGCTCGGGCTGGCGTGGGCCGATGCATGCGACGCGCTCGTGGAGATGCGGCGGGGCGATCCCGAGCGTGCCGTCGAGATGCTGCGGACGGCGGTCGACGAGCTGGAGGCGATTCCCTTCGTGAGCGATGCGGCACGATTGCGCCGGCAACTGGCGCAGGTGCTCTCGCAGAAGGGCGACCGCGAGGCCGCGACCCGCGAGCTGCGCCGCTCGCACGACGTGTTCGCCCGATTGGGCGCGATCACCGAGCTCGCGAAGACGCGGGATCAGTTGCGCGACCTCGGCGCGCGGCCGCCGGCGCGCGCCGTGTCGAGCGGCACCGAGGGGCTCACGGGGCGCGAGGTCGAGATCATCCGGCTGGTGGCGGCGCGCAAGTCCAACAAGGAGATCGCCAAGGTCCTGGGGATCTCGCCGCGGACCGTGAGCACGCATCTCTCGAACATCTTCGGCAAGGTGAACGTATCCTCACGGGGCGAGCTCGCGGACTTCGCGCGCCAGACAGAGCTGCCGCACGTGTGAGCCCCCGGTTGCTGCCGCGCGTGTGAGCCCACGGTTGACCCTTTCGGCCGGCCGAGGGTATAGTCCCTGATCGTTCGGATGCGACCGTCCCGAATGCCGACGTTCCCCGGAGTCCTCAGAACCTGATGCCTTCTACGCACCGCCGCCTGTCGGGCATCTGTCTGCTCCTGTACGCGCTCGTCGCGGTCGGGCTGCCGTTGGGCGATGCGCTGCTGTCCGCCTCCGGCGGCCCGATCGCCGCGCACGTCGAGGATGCCACGAACCGGCACGGCGGCGGCCACGATCACGTGACGTGCCAGATCTGTCGCGTCATCGATCGGAATGCGACGACTGGTGGCGGCGCCGCACTCGCCGCATTCGTGCCGGCGGATCACGCGCGTGCGATCGCGCCGGCACCGCAGATCGCGCCCGCCCCGCCGAGCGGACGCACATCGGAGGCGCGGGCGCCACCGCGCGCCTGAGCGACCTTTTCGCGCGCCCCGTGCGCGCCGTCGCTCGCGGCCGGCTGCCGTTCCCGGTGTCCGCACCGCGTCTTCCAGGCAAATCACAATTCAGGAGAGCCCATGCGCAGACTCGTGCTGCGCGCCTTCGCGCTCACGACGCTGACGTCACCCGCACTGGTGATCGGCGGGCTCGCACGCGCGCAGGTGCCCGATGGACATGTCGCGGGCAACGCCGCCGCGTCGGCGCCGGTCCCGGTGGACTCGGGGGCGGTGTCGGGGCTGGTCGTCGACGCCGTCGATGCACGGCCGCTGACCGCCGCGCGCGTCCGGCTCGTCGAGCTGCATCGCGAGGAGATGACGCACGAGGACGGCCGGTTCGCACTCCTCGGCGTGCCCCGCGGCTCGTACACGCTGACCGTCCATCGCATCGGCTACGCGGCGGTGTCGCGGACGGTCGTGGTGCCGGCGGACGGGGACGTGGTGGTGCGCATCGAGATGCGCCCCGCCGCCGTGCAACTCTCGCAGATCGTCATCACGGGGAACGTGTCCGCGCGCGGCGTCGAGGAGGCCCTCCAGCCGACGAACGTCGTCTCCCAGCAGGAGCTCGACCGCCAGCTCGTGGCGACGGTCGGCGCGACGCTCCAGAACGAGCCCGGGGTGTCGGTGACGTCGCAGGGGCCGGCGACGTCGCGCCCCGTGGTCCGCGGTCTCGGGGGCGATCGCATCATCATGCTCGAGGATGGCGTGCGGGCGGGCGACCTCTCGTCATCGACTACTGATCATGCGGTCGCGATCGATCCGCTCACGGCCACACAACTGGAAGTGGTACGTGGGCCGGCGACGCTGCTCTACGGCAGCAATGCGCTCGGCGGCGTCGTCAACGTCATTCGGCAGGAGATCCCGACGTCGCTGGTGGATCGGACGCACGGCGTGGTGACGCTCCAGGGGGCGACGGTGAACGATGGGTTGACGGCGGGAGCGCTCGTGAGCTCGCGCGTCGCCGGCGCGGCGCTGCGGCTGGAGGGAAGCGTGCGGGATGCCGGCGATCTGCGTACGCCGGCGGGACGGCTGTCGAACAGCGGGCTGCGGACGTACAACGCGGCGGGCGGGCTCGGGTGGGTGGAAGGTTGGGGACACGTCGGAGGGGCGGGTCGATTCTTCCAGTCGCGCTACGGCATTCCGCCAGATCCGGAGGGGGGGCATCCGGAAGGCGTGGAGATCGCCATGGAGCGGTGGGTCGCGCGCGGCCAGGCGGAGCGACACTGGGCCGATGGACTGCTGTCGTCCGCCAAGCTCGATGCATCGTACACGCGGTATCACCACCAGGAGATCGAGGCGGGTGGCGAGATCGGCACGGAGTTCGGCCTGCTCACTGCGCAGACGGATGGACTCGTCCGTCATCGCGACCTCGGCCCGTTCATCGAAGGCGCCGCCGGCTTCCGGGCGCAATGGCGCGACTACGCGGCCGCCGGCTCGCAGGGCAACCCGCCCACGAACGACTACGTGCTCTCGGGCTTCCTCCTGGAGGAAGTCGAGGTCGGCGCGTTGCGGGTGCAGGCGGGCGCGCGATACGACTGGCACCGGGTCGTGCCGCATCCGCTCGAGCCGGACGATGCCGTTCGCGCGCGGACGTTCGGTGCGATCTCCGGCTCCATCGGCGGCCTGTACGAGATCGGTCGCGGGGTCCGCGTCGGGGCGAGCGTCGCGCGGGCGTTTCGCGCGCCCGATCTGACCGAGCTCTACTCCGAGGGGCCACACCTCGCGGTCTACCGCGACGAGCGGGGCAACCCCGATCTGGAGGAGGAGATCGGCGTCGGCATGGATGCGTTCGTGCGCCTCACGCGCGATCGCGTCCAGGCGGAAGCGGCGGTGTTCCGGAATCAGATCGACAATTACATCTACGCGGAGAACACCGGCACGCCGAGCCCGCGCGATCCGTCGATCAACATCTATCGGTATGTCGGCGGGGACGCGCTGCTCACCGGGGCGGAGGGCAGCATCACGGTGAACCCGATCCGCTACCTGGTGGCCGAGGGCACGGTGTCCTACGTGCGCGCCGAGCTCCGTACTACGGGTGAGTCGCTGCCGCAGATCCCGCCACTCAACGGTCGCGTCGCGCTGCGCGTCGATACCCCGCGATGGTTCGGCGGCGTCGGCGTCCGTGTGGCCGCGGAGCAGGATCGTGTCGCGGAGCTCGAGGAGCCGACCGAGGGGTTCCGCGTCTTCGACGCGACGATGGGCGCGCAGTTCACGGCACTCGGCCAATTCCACACGGTCACGCTGCGCATCGACAATCTCCTCGACGAGGAGTATCGCGAACATCTGTCGGCGCTCAAGACGATCATGCCCGAGCCGGGTCGCAGCGTCGCGCTGCTGTACCGGTTGACGTTCTGAGCGGGCGCACCGCACACGAACACCCACACGCACACACGCGATGGAGTCTATCATGACGCGAGTTACACCGGTCCTGGCATTCATGGCCATGACGATGGCCTGCGACAATCCGGTCACGCCGCACGAGGAGCACGA
>CAYLPM010000288.1:0-4609 GCA_964385525.1 uncultured Gemmatimonadaceae bacterium | reverse complement strand
CAGAAGCTGGCTTCATGACAACGGTTTCAACGGCAGCTCCGTCTTCATCGTGCCCTATCACGCATTCGGTGACCGGGAGCTGGCTGCCATCCGGCGGCACTACTCCGCCGCCCGCATCGCCAACGCGGACTTCTACATCCCTGCCCGATTCGAGAACTGGCCGCCCGATAATCCCTATGGATTGACCTCCCTCGAGGCGGAGTTCGCGCCCTTCACGACCGAGGCGGGGCGACTGGTCCTCGAGCAGCAGATCGAGACTGCACTTACCAATGGCCTGTTCGTGGACATCCTATTCCATGACATTGCACAGGAAGACTTCGCGGCGTTTCAGGAAACGGTCGCCATGCTCGCCAGATTCAGGCGAAATGTGCGACCCTACCACGAGCTGTTCCCCTGAGAGTTGTTGCCTCGAGGCTGGCCCTGCCGAACGTACACAGAGCCACTCAGCCACTCAGCCACTCAGCCTCGTACGGGTGCACCGGTACACGTACGTACACCATTACAATCTGCCCATCGGGGCCAGGACAATCGAAACGGTGCGCTCCTCCCCTGCCCTCAGCTGAGGGATGGACACGCGGGCCATGCCGGAATCCGCGACGAGCACGTCGCCGGAGCGAGTGACCGTGCGTGCTGCCGGGAGAGTGACCCGGATCACGGCTCCCCGCACCGGCGCCGCCCCGTGGTTGCGTACGGTGAGGTCCAGCCGGTTCGGGCCGCGCACTCGCACGACGGTCTCGATCTGAGCGCGTGTCTTCCACCACTGTGCGACATCCGAAGCTGTGGCGATCCACACGGAGGTATCGCTTGCGAATGCGCGCGCCAGGCGCGCCAGGAGGGGGACGTGCTCGCGCCGGGCGAGGAGGTGGGAATGGTAGCTGAGTGTGTACAACCCGCCGAGCGCACGCACGTGAGCGAAGTCGTTGCGGAACCAGGCTTCGGCCGCCTGCGGGCGGGCTGCGGACCTCCCGACGACGGCGACATCGTCGGCGCCGGTTCGTGGAAGCAGGATCAGCGTATCGGGACCGATGTGCAGTAGCTCGGGAGCGACGCTGCGCGAGTCGTTGGCCCCCAGCAGCCAGGTGCCGCCCGCGGCGAGCCAGCCTTCCATCGTGGCGCGATCGAACTGCTCCTCGGGCGGTCGAAGTCCGAAGACAGGTTGCCCGATGAGTGCGGTCAGGTCGTGCTGAGCCGTCAGGAGCCGGTCATGCTGCTGTTCAGGTGACCGTCCTCCCAGCAGGGCGTTCTGCCCGGGGTGGGTGGCGGCCTCGCCTGCGCGGACAAGTCGCTGCGCGAGGCGGCGGTAACGACGTGCGATGTCGGAATCGAGGAAGAACGTCCCGGGAATGCCGATGGCGCGCAGGGAATCGGCGGCGTACCGCGCGTTCGCGAACGAGCCCTCGACATCCTGCGCGAGCACGACCGCCGCGCGGCGATTCAGCGGCCATGGATCGATAGTCGCGAGCGGAAGTGCACCGGCCCAGGCCACCGAGTTGCGCACCAGCAGCGCCGTGACGCTTTGGTTCCAGGGCGTGTCGACGACGTCGCCAACATCGAATCCCCAGTATACGATCCGTGCATTGCGGTATGTCCCGCGCGTGATGGCCGCGTCGAGCAACGGGCTGCCGCCCGCAGGTGCAGGACGCAGGTCGTACCCGGCATAGATCACGTCGCGCGACGGACCGCGCAGCGCCACCTGACTTGCGGGGTGCACGCCGATGCGAGCGCCCGGCGGCACATCCAGCGAAAGTGGCCCGCCATACGGGACCGCGACATTGACTGTGGAACGGTCGCTGAGGATCTGCGCGCGCGATGCGCCCGTCAGCGCGACGATCAGCCCGTAGCCGAGCGGCCGGCAGCCGGCATCGTGTGTGCCCGCAGGTCCGGTGACGATGAGGCCGTGGCCACGCACGCCGGCGCGCTCGATCGCCTCTCGTGTGGCGACCGTCAGACAGGGCGACGAAGGAATGACAAGCACACGCGCCGCCGTCTGGTGCAGCGCGGCGGACGATACGATGCGCGCATCTGCACCGATCCCGGCCAGTGCATCGCGCCACGCACGCACGATTGAGTCGAGCGTCGCTGGTGATTCGTAGAAGTCCGCAGCGGCCGCGTCGCGAACGACGGCGACGCGGATGCGGGATGGAAGCTGCGCCGACGCGAGGAGCGAGGGCATCGCATGAATGACGCGGGACCCGGAGAAGCGCGCCGGCTCCGGTCCGCGGGCGAATCCTGCCTGCCGCAGCGTAAGCACGAGAGAGATCGCGAGCACCAGGGCGCCCGGCACCCCCCAGACGAGCAGCGCCCGCTGAATTCTGCTCACGGCGACGGCCGCTTCCCGCGCGCCGATGCGATCAGTTGCGCCTCGATGCGCTCGAAGAACGGTGACTCACCGTCCGCTGGCGCATCATCGAGACGCGGCCGCCGGCTCTCGCGCAGCTTGTAGCCGACATAGCTCCCGATCGCCATGATGATCGTGACCAGAAACGCTACGAGAATGATGGTCGAAAGGAGTGCATCGATCGTCATCGTCGATCCTCAGATTCTGCCCGCGCGCGCGAGCTTGCCCCATGTCATGCGGACGTTCGCGGCCTCCTCGATACTCGCGAACAGTTTGGCCACATCGATCATCGTGATGAACAGGATCCGGTAGATGATCGCGTACGGCACGAGCCGGAGATCTTCCTCCTCCATCGCGACCGTGTACAGTGCCGCGGCAGCATCGAGCATGGTGAGCAGTACCCACCACGAGACGATGCCCGACGTGGCGCCAACGCTGAGAGCCGCAACCGCGAACAGCAGATTGACGAGGATGTTCACGATGGGCCAGATCAGGGCCTCGAACAGCATCGCAAGCAGCGAAATCCAGACGGCGATGCCGCCTCTGGGCGCGACAATCCAGGAACTGCGCTTGCGCATCGCCTGGAGAATGCCACGCGTCCAGCGGTAGCGCTGCTTGATGAGATCGAGGAGCGACTCGGGCGCCTCGGTCCACGCAATCGCACGCTCTTCGTACGCAATGTGCCACCCGGCGGTGAGGATCTTGAGCGTGATGTCGGCATCTTCCGCGAACGTATCCGTGTCATAGCCGCCGACGCTCAGCAACACATCGCGCCGAAAGATTCCGATCGGGCCGGGAATGATGTTCACCACCCGCAGGAATCCCTGCGCCCTCCGCGCCATGTTCAGGCCCTCGATGTACTCGAGTGCCTGGAGTCGCGTCCAGATGTTGTTGCGGTTGACGACCTTCACATTGCCGCTGACCGCGCCGACGCGCGGATCGGTAAAATGAGACATCGCGTGGCGAAGCGTGCCGCGGTCGAGTCGCGAATCACCGTCCATGCACAGCACGTACGGCGTGCGCGCGAGGGCTATCCCCATGTTCAACGCACTCGCCTTGCCGCCGTTCGCCTTGCTCACTACGCGCAGCGTCGTTGCGCCGTACCGTCCCTCGAGCGCTGTCGCAAGTTCACGCGTCCGGTCCGTCGAGCCGTCATCGACGACGAGGATGTCGAACGCATCGTACTCGAGGGCGAGCAGGCTCCTCAGCGCCGGCACGATCACCGCCTCTTCGTCGTGCGCCGGTACGATGATGGTGACGCCGGGTTGTACGCCGTGCCCGCGAACGGTGCGCCGGCTCTCGATGTGGTGCAGGTATCCGAGCCAGAGAAGGAGCACGTACCGCAGGATCAACACGATCAGGAACGCGAACAGCAGAACCACGGCGATGCGGAGCACCGGGCTGTCCGACCCGGCGGAGAAGCGAGCGGGATCGATCCGCGTCACCGCGATCACGGCGACCAGCAATATGGCCGCTGCGAGTCCCGTCGCGACGTAACGCGTGCGCAGCACCATTACGGCACCACGCGTACCGTGATGGCGGCATCGCTCCGCTCATACCGGCTTACGCGTCCAAACCCGAATGCCGCGACGACATCCCAGCGGTCGCGCCGGTAGGCCAGCTCGGATGCGAGGTTGAGCTGAAGCTGCGTGCTCGGCGTGCCATCCGGTTCGATGGGAGCACGCAGAAACGGTGACCCTTCCGCGCGCGCGAGTCCGAACAGGGCGTGCGCGGCGAACGAGAACCCGCGCAGCGCCCGGTTGGTATAGCCGATGCCGGCGGCACTCGACAGGTACCCATCGGGATCCCAGTAGAGCTGGCTGCGTTCCGCATACGAGATGCTGCTGCCCGCGTATACCGCGGAGAAATTGCGCGCGAGCGGGTAGCGCGCCGCCAGATTGATCGACGAGCGCCGGTTTCCGTCACTGATATCCGCGCCCTGCCATGTGATGGCCGCATTGGCAGGGCCGACGGGACCGCCGGCCGAGAGGGTCAGGCGCCGCTCGCGCAGCGGTTCGTCGCCCGATACGAGCGACGCTCCGGTGAGCAGTGTCGGGTACGCCGGCCCGGTGACGATCTCGAGCGCCGCGATCCACGCCTGATACCCGCCGCGCAGCGTCAGGCCGCCCGTGGTCATCACGTCTTCGCCCACGTGGTAAACCACGCCGGCGTATCCTCCGATGGATCCGAGCAGAGAGCCATAGGTCGCGGTGCGCGCGAGTGCGACGTCGGCTGCGAAACCATCCGACGCAAGTTCCTCTGACGGTGTCG
>CAYLPM010000287.1:0-3132 GCA_964385525.1 uncultured Gemmatimonadaceae bacterium | reverse complement strand
GTGAATTTGCTGGACGCCGCGGACCGTCCAATCGCCGAATACTCGAAGGGCATGCGACAGCGAGCCAAGGTCGCGGCGGCGCTCGTCAGCAAGCCCGACCTGCTCGTGCTCGACGAGCCGTTGAACGGCGCAGATCCGATGCAGCGCGCAGTACTCATCGGAATCTTCCACGAGCTTGCCGCCGCCGGCCGCACGATCATCGTGTCGTCGCACGTGCTCGCGGAGGTCGAGCGCATGACGAATCGCGTGATCGCCATCCTCGACGGCAAGGTCGCCGCGGCCGGCGGCATTCGCGCGATTCGCGCGGCAATGACGCACATCCCGCACAAGGTGCGCATCGATGTCGACGAGCCGCGCAACCTCGCACGGGCCCTCGTGGATCTGCCCGCAGTCGTGAGCGTGCGCTTCGAGGACGGCGGTCTCGAGGTAGAGACATCGAATCTCGCCGCCCTTGGGACTGCGCTGCCCGCACTCTCCATCCAGCGGTCGGTGCGTGTTACGCGCTTCGAGCCGGTCGACGCATCGCTGGAGAGTGTCTTTCGCCACCTGCTGAGCATCCGCCGATGACACCGCTCCTCGCGATCGTCCGCGTCACCATCCGCCAGCTCACGGGCAGAGCACGGCTACTCGGATTCTCGCTGCTCAACGTGATGCCGGCGCCTCTCCTGGCAGCGGTATCACGCGCCGCCAATCCGGCGGCGCTCGACCTCGAACTTGGTGTCCTGCTCGTCCTGCCGTACTTCGCACTCGTGATTCCGATCACCACGCTGATCCTCGCCTCGTCGGCACTGGGCGAGGAGCGCCGCGACAAGACGCTGTCGTTTCTCGTGCTTCGGCCGATCAGCCGATTGGAGATCGCGCTCGCCAAGGGCATCGCCGCCACCACTGTTTCGATCGGCTTCGCCTGGCTCGGCGCTCTCGCGCTGTCGCTGACCTGGCTCGCGGTCGGTGGCAGCTTCGACGTGTTTCCATCGATCGTGCTGGGAGCGACACTGGCGTGCGTGATGTACAGCACCGTCTTCGTACTGCTGGGGAACGTCGTGGTCCGGGCGACGCTGGTGGGGCTGCTCTACATCCTCTTCTTCGAAATCATCATCGTCGACAACCTGCCGCGGCTAGCGCCCGCCTCCCTCTGGCGCATCAGTCTGGGAGCCACGCTCGACACGATGCCCACGCACTTCCCGGCCCGCGCACTACTCGCCGCACTTGGCAACTGGGTCCCTTCTCTCGGCAGCGCGCTGATCGTCACGAGCGCAGTCGCCCTCATCACGATCGGAATGTCTGCCCTTTTCCTTCACCGCACCGATGCAGTCTGACGCGTATCACGGAAGAATCGGGCGATGTCCGTCGCCAGACCCGACACGTCGCCGCTCCCGTTCATCATCACCGCGACCACCAGATCCTCGTCCGGCAGGATCAGCAGGGCAGCCCGTCCGCCGAGAACGCTGCCGCCGTGTGAGATCATCCGCGTGTTCGGGCCCTCGTCCTCGCTCCCGAGTGACACGTTCCGGATCGACCAGCCGTAGCCGTAGGTCGTCGGAGCGCCCGACCTGAGCCGCTGAGGCGTCCAGAACAGGTCGACCGTGGCGGAGTCGAGGATCACGTGGTTCAGCATCGCGTGGCCGAACCGCACCAGCTCGGTCGGCGTCGACAGGAAGCCACCGGCGGCCATCGGACAGCTCATGTCGATGTCCTGACCGCGCCGCAGTGTCCCGAACGCGGCGCGATCGTACTTCACCGACTCGTCGGCTTCGTCTGCGAGGTCCGGCACGGTCTGCTCCATGCCGGCCGGCGTGAACACCTCCCGGTCGATGAATTCCAGATAAGGCTCCCCGGCGGCTGCTTCGACCACGGCCCCTACCAGCTGATAGCCGAAGTTGGAGTAGCTCCACCGTGTTCCGGGCTCGAACAGCAGTGTATCGTCGACAACGTCGGCGGCGGCTGCCCGGGCATCGTCGCAGCGCTCCCGCCTCAGTGTCTCCGCCATGCCACCCGAGCGCACGACGCCTGCGATGTGACCCATCAACTGACCCGTGGTGATCGGCCAGCGCTTCTCCGGGAAATCCGGCAGGTACGTCTGGACGGGCGCATCGAAGTCGAGCAGGCCGCGCTCCCACAGCAGGCCCGCCGCGGTCGCCGTCATCGACTTGGAGATGCTCCCTACCGGGTAGAGTGTGCTCGGCGTCGCGAGCACCTCACTGGACAGGTCCGCCCAGCCGAAGGCCTCGGCATACACCAGCTCCGACCGCCGCCCCACGGCAACCGAGACGCCGGGTAAGTGGTCTTCACGGACGAGATGGCGCGCCGCCACGCGCGAGGAGTCCACCGCAGCCTCGTATCCCGGTGCCGGCGCCTCCACCATCTGGGAAGGCACCTCGAAGAGCGGACTCCCGTCAGCGCAGCCCACGGCAAGGGCGGCTTCCGCCAGACACGCCATCATGAGAAAGCTGACGCGGTGCCGTGGGGTCCGGGCGCCCGCGCGGGACCATGCGGGGAATGTCGGCATATGCATCCCTGATCAGCAGGACCAATGAGTGGGCTCGGTCAACCCCTACGGGGAGTGGCCAGTCCGGGATTCGGGATCGACGTCTGCCCCCATGCGCGCGTCATGCGCCCTCACCCCTTGGTCTCCTTGGCCCAGGTCCGGCGGTGGCGAAGATCCGGAATGGCAGCAGCCATGAAGTTTTTCTTGCCGATGATGAATGGATGGAAATCTGGGTGCATCACCCCTCCGCCCTGAGTGCCTCCGTCGGATGAATCCTGAGCGCGCGTCGCACCGGCACCGCGCACGCCAGCAGGCCCACGATCAACATGATTCCGTCGGCGGCGAGGAGCAGCAGGATCTGCCGCGTCGATCCGAGGCCGATCAGTGCCGCCAGCGCACTGCCGACCAGGATCCCCGCGCTGATCTGCAGGAACGCGCGAGAGAAGATGCCCGCCACGATCCGTCCCTGGCTCGCGCCGAGTGCGGCACGAATGCCGATCTCGCGGGTGCGGCGCGCGACGGTGAACGACATCAGCGCATGGATGCCGGTCGCCGACAACAGCAGCACGATCGACCCGATCAGCCACGCAATGGAGGTCAGCGTCCAGTTGATCCTCGCCTCGCCGCCCCCCGCGCGGGCGAGCGGC
>CAYLPM010000286.1:0-1510 GCA_964385525.1 uncultured Gemmatimonadaceae bacterium | reverse complement strand
GGCGGCACCCTGCGCTTCACGACCGCGATGAAGTTCGCGATCGCGCTGGTCGCGCTGTTCACGATCGGCGGAATCTCCGGGATCATGCACTCGTCCCCGCCGGCCGACCTCCAGCAGACGGACACGTACTTCATCGTCGCGCACTTCCACTACGTGCTGTTCGGCGGCTCGATGATGGGGATCTTCGGCGGCCTGTACTTCTACTTTCCGAAGATGACCGGCCGGCTCATGAGCGAAAAGCTCGGGAGCGCGCACTTCTGGCTGACGTTCGTCGGCATGAACCTGACGTTCTTCCCGATGCACTTCAGCGGGATGCTCGGCATGCCGCGGCGGATCTACCAGTACGATGCGGGGCAGGGGTGGGAGCTGTTCAACGCGCTGGCGAGCTACGGCTCCTACCTGCTTGGCGCCGGCTTCCTCGTCGGCATGGTGAACTTCATCGTGAGCTGGCGCCGGGGCGCGCGGGCCGGCAACGACCCGTGGGGCGGACCGACGCTCGAGTGGACGATTCCCTCGCCGCCGCCGGACTACAACTTCGCGACCCTGCCGACGGTGACCTCCCGCTATCCGATGTGGGATGTCCGGTCGCCGCGGCTGACCACCGAGGTGCCGCACACGGCGAAAGGTGACGCGCGCATCGACGTAAAGATGGCCGGCAGGGATGTCGGCGAGATCGAGCAGCGGCCCGCAGCCGGCGCCGCGGCCCACACCGTCGGCGTGCCGCATGTGGAGCGCGGCCACGCGACGGCGCGCGAGCTCGGGATCCCGATGCCCAGCCCGACCCTGATGCCGCTCGTCGTCGCGTTCGGTCTGACCGTGATGTTCACCGGCCCCCTCGTCATGCACGGCGAGACGCGCCTGGCGGGAACGATCGTCGCGCTGCTCGGCGCATTGATCATGATCGGTGCGCTGTACAACTGGCTCCTGACGCCGCTCGAAGCGGAGCACGCATGACCACCCCCGTACTCGCCTCCGACCCGCACGCGCACGCCCACCACTACACGACGACCGGTCTCGACAACCGGAAGATCGCGATCTGGGCGTTCATCGGCTCGGAGTGCATGCTCTTCGCCTCCCTCATCTCGACGTACCTGATCTACAAGGGACGCTCCGTCGTCGGCCCGTTCCCGCACGAGCCGTGGGTCGACCCGCTGACCAACACGTCCTATCCGGCAATCCTCGACATCCCGGTGACCTCGGCGTCCACGTTCGTGCTCCTCATGTCGTCGCTGGCGATGGTCCTCGCGCTCGCCGCGGTGCAGAACAGGAATCTTCCGAAGCGGACGCGGGGAGAACGGATCCTCGGCTCGTCGAAGCTCTGGCTCGCCATGACGGCCCTGCTCGGGATCACCTTTCTCCTGTTCCAGGCCTACGAGTTCACGGCGTTCGTCAACGAAGGACTGACCTTCCGGCGGAACCTCTTCGGCTCGAGCTTCTTCACGCTGACCGGGTTCCACGGCGCACACGTCGCGGCCGGCGTGCTCTGGCTCGTGACACTGCTCGCGATCGA
>CAYLPM010000285.1:0-5695 GCA_964385525.1 uncultured Gemmatimonadaceae bacterium | reverse complement strand
CGCCCCGACCGTAGCGCCGCGCGGCACCTGCACGTCGATGGTTCTGCCCGTCTCCCACTCGATGATGTCGAACCCCTCGGCGCCTCGCGTGGTGAACGAGCGGGCGCGGTTGGCGACCGGATCCACCTGCAGGCCGCCGAGGAAGTAGTGCCGTTTCGCGAACGACGCCATCGAGGGGAGTCCCTCGCTCTGCGTCTTGAGGAAGTACTTCCGGTTCGGGCTTTGATTGCTCAGCGACACGTTCATGTACCGCGGCGCCAGGACCGCCTGTTCGATCGCCGCCGGCGGGCGTACGAACCCCTCCGCCGCGATGATGCTGTCCGCGTTCTGCGCGAGCACGGAGGCGCTGCAGAGGACGAGCAGGGACCCGGCGAGCGGCATGCCGGTGCGAGCCAGGACCGCGGACGCGCGCGCGCGGGACCTCGCCGCCGGGGGGAGTGGACGAATCATCGACGCGTGCCTCTGCGATGGGGTGGGAACGATCGCGATGCGCGGAGCGCGGCCGGGGTGCGGAACCCGCGGCCGCGAACCGAGCGACCCGTTACAGCGGACAATGATGCCGCGAAGTCCCGGCATCATCAACTACTGTATACGTCCCGCCGCGGCTCGCCGTTGGCTCACGACGCCACCGCTGCTGGCGCCTCCCCCGAGGGCCGCGACTGCGCGACCAGCCGCCCGACGCCGGTGGCGAGACTGGTTTCCAGCCCCAGCCCGGCGCCCGGAATCGAGATCGCCCGAACCTGCGGGACGGACGCCTCGAGCTCCATGCCGATCGCCTCGGCGGCATTCTTCACGAGCCCGCGCAGCTTCGACCACTCGCTTTGCCGCATTGTCGCGCCTCCGCGATCGCCGGGCGCCCCTCCGTTGACGCGCCGCGCCAGTCGCATCAATCTCGCCGACGGCTCCAATCGGGCGATGACCCGGGAGACCGCTGGCCAGCGCTGTCCGAGGCTAGCCTCCACGTCGATCCACCCGATCAGGTGGCCATGGAGGCAGGAGGGATCGGGGAGCGACGTCGCGATCAGCAGGACCGCGTCCACCTCGAGCCCCAGCCCTTCGTCGAGACGCCACCCTTCCACGCGCACCTGGGTCGTACACGCATGATCCTCGAACGACACGAGGCGCGCATCGATCGGGCTGCGCCCTGTGAGCTGCAGCGGCCGCCTCGAACGTGTCCCCACTCCGAACCAGAGTCCCGCCCCCACGTTCAGCATTCGTCCCCCCTTGCTCGAAACCCGATCCGGCGCCAACCGTCCGACGTCCTTCCATTCGCGCCGTCGCTTGTGACCATCGGCGGTCGGTTCTAAGTTGAGACGATCGACTCACCGGATTATTCTCGTTCTCTCACCGTCCTCTCACCGTGGTCGGTGACCGGAAAGTCCCGATGCTCCAACTCTTCACGCTCGGTGCTCTCCGTTTGAGCGACTCCGACGGCCGAGAGGCCGCCGGCTCCCGCATCCGTCCGAAACGCTTGGCGCTGCTGGCGTACCTCGCCGCCGCGCGGCCAGGTGGCTTTCATCGCCGCGATTCTCTGCTTGCGCTGTTCTGGCCCGAGCTGGACCAGCAGCGGGCCCGGCACTCGCTCAGCCAGGGGTTGCACACGATCCGCCGATCTCTCGGCGAGAGTGTCGTGGTCACCCGCGGGATGGAGGAGGTCGGCATCGACCGCCGCGTGCTCTGGTGTGACTGCCCGACCTTTGACGATGCCCTGGACCGCGGCGCGCTCGAGGAAGCGCTCGCGCTGTACGGCGGGGATCTGCTCGAAGGGGTCTTCGTTGCCGAGGCGCCCGGCTTCGAGAGGTGGCTGGAGGACGAGCGGGCTCGTCTGCGCCAGCGGGCCGGGCTCGCCGCGCGCACTCTGGCGGAACAATGCGGCAAGGACGGGCGGGTGACGAGCGCCGCGCGCTGGGCCGCGCGCGCCGCGGAGCTCGATCCGCTGGACGAACGGTCGCTGCGCCGACTGATGCGCGCGCGCGACCGGGCCGGCGACCGGGCGGGCGCGCTGCTCGCCTACCAGGGCTTCGCGCAGCGCCTGCTCGAGGAGCTGGACGTCGAGCCCTCGCCGGAGACACGGTCCGTCGTCGACGAGATCCGCTCGCGCGAGGACCTCGTGACGACGTCGACCAACGAGCAGCTCGTGACGGCGGCGAGCCGCAAGTCCTACACGCCGCTCCCGGAGCAGAGCGTCATGCTGCCGACGATGTCGCGCGCGGAAGCGGCGCTTCGGTCGCCGCCGAAAGAGCCTGAAGCGCACGGCGCCACGGCGACCGAGCCGGCGGCTGCCGACGATTCGTCACCTTCGTTTGGCGCGGAAACGCGAAACGGGGTCGTGGAGTCGCCCGAAGGTTCATCCCCGTCTGCCTCGCGCCGTCGATTCCCGATTCCCCTGGCGGTGTTGCTCGTGGCTGCGGCCGCAGTCGGTGCCGTGCTCGTTACGCTGGTCCGGTGACGCCATCCGCCTTGCCGCGCGCCGGCATGCGAACCCATACTGGAAGCCCGCCACATCCGCCCGTTGGAGTGCGGACACATCGGCCGATCGATCGGCAGAACGGCCTCCGCGAATCGGTCCTCGATCGCCGATCCGCCCACCTGTCAGCCAGGACGTCTGCTCCGATGCGATCCTCGACTCTCCCTCGGACGCTCGCGTTCGCGATCGTGCCCGCGCTCGCCCTGAGCGCACTCGCCGCCGCCGCGTCCATCGAGGCCCAGGCGCCGAGAGCATCACCGGCGCAGCGATACGAGCGGCTGCTCATCCGCAACGCGATGATCGTCGACGGGACCGGCAATCCCGCGCGCGGCCCGATGGACATCGTGGTGCAGGGCACGACCATCGCCGCGATTCGTCCGGCGTCGCCGATCGACGAGTTCGGCACGGGACGCGTGGCCGCGGGCGAGCGGCCTGAGCCCGGATACGATCGCGTTATCGATGCGACGGGGAAATACGTGATCCCCGGCATCATCGACATGCACGGACACATCCAGTTCAGCCGCAACGGCGAGCCGATGCCCAGGGACTACGTCTATAAGCTCTGGCTGGCGCACGGCATCACCACGATCCGCGAGCCCGGTTCGGGCGAGGGGATCGACACGATCGTCGCGCACGCCCGGCTCGCCGCCGACAATCGGATCGCCGCCCCGACGATCGTTCCGTACGCCACGGCCGGCGCCGAGACGCCCGACGAGGCACGCACGCTCGTGCGACGGCTGAAGCAGCAGGGTGCGCAGGGACTCAAGGTCTTCATCAACCGGCCCGATGTCTGGGAGGTGATCGCCGCCGAGGCGCGCACGCTCGGTCTGCCGATCGCAACCGACATGAAGATCCAGGAGCACGATGCGCTCGACGCGGCGCGCCTCGGCGTTCGTTCGATCGAGCACTGGTACGGGATCCCCGACGCCGCGATTCCGGGGCCGCAGTCGTTCCCCGCCGAATACAGCTACGACGACGAGCTGTATCGGTTCCGCTGGGCGGGCGACCTCTGGCGGCAGGCAGACTCCGCGCGGCTGTCCGCCGTCCTGGACACGATGCTCGCGCACGGCGTGACGTGGGATCCGACGTTCGCCGTCTACGAAGCCAATCGCGATCTCACGCGTTCGCGCAACCTTCCGTGGTTCAGGGACTACGCTCTACCCAACCTGCTCGCCTTCTTCGAGCCGGATCCGACGCGACACGGCTCGTATCACCTGGACTGGACGACGACCGACGAGATCATGTGGCGCGAGAACATGCGCACGTGGATGCGGTGGGTCCGCGAATACGCGGCCCGCGGCGGGAACATCACCGTCGGGTCGGACGCCGGCTTCATCTACCACCTCTACGGCTTCGCGACGATCCGCGAGATGGAATTGCAGCAGGAGGCCGGCTTTCACCCGCTCGAGGTCATCCAGCACGCGACGTCGAACGGCGCCCGCGCGCTCGGCCTCGAGCGCACCGGCGTGATCCGCCAGGGCTTCGAGGCGGATCTCGCGATCGTCGACGGCAATCCGCTGCACAACCTGAAGCTGCTGTACGGAACCGGGGTCCAGGTGCTGGAGGACGGCGCGCTCCGAACCCGCGGCGGCGTGCAGTATACGATCAAGGACGGGATCGTCTTCGACGCGCCTGCCCTGCTCGCGGAGGTGCGCGAGATGGTGCGGGCGGCGAAGACCCGCGCGTCCGCGCCGTAGCGTGCCGGGCGTTCCCGCTGCCGACGCCCCGCTCGAGTTCGTGAACCTCGCCGAAGTCGAAGCCTCGGCGTCGGAGCGGTTGTCCCTGACGGTCCTCGACTACTATCGAGGCGGCGCGAACGATGAGGTCACGCTGCGCGAGAATCGTCGCGCGTTCGACCGGCTCGCGCTCCGGCCTCGCGTCCTGCGCGACGTCTCCGAACGCTCGCTCTCGACCACCGTGCTCGGTCGCCACGTGTCGACCCCGATCCTCATCGCGCCGACCGCGCTCCAGCGGATGGCGCACGCCGACGGCGAGCGCGCGACCGCGCGCGCGGCGGAGCAGGCGGGAACGATCTTCACCGTGAGCACGCTCGCCACGACGTCGGCGGAGGAGGTGCGCGCGGCGTCGCAGGGCCGGATGTGGTTCCAGCTCTACGTGCATCAGGATCGCGAGGCAACGCGCGATCTCGTCCAGCGGGTAGAGGCGGTGGGCTACGAGGCGCTCGTGCTCACCGTCGACACGCCGATCCTCGGCCGCCGCGAGCGCGACGTGCGCAACCGGTTCCGGCTGCCGCCGGGCGTGGTGATCGCGAACCTGATCCCGGAAGGGCAGGAGGTGTTCCCGCAGGTGCATGCGGGCTCCGGACTCGCCGTGCACGCGTCCCACGTCCTCGATCCCGCGCTGAGCTGGCGCGATGTCGGCTGGCTCGCCGCGACGACGCGGCTCCCGATCATCGTCAAGGGGATCGTCCGCGGTGACGACGCCGGTCGCGCCGCGGCCGAGGGCGTCGCGGCGATCATCGTGTCGAACCATGGCGGCCGGCAACTCGACACCGCGATCGCGACGATCACGGCGCTGCCGGAGGTCGCGGCGGCCGTCGGCGACCGGCTGGAAGTCTACGTGGATGGAGGCGTGCGTCGCGGCACCGACGTGATCAAGGCGATCGCGCTCGGCGCCCGCGCGGTGCTGCTCGGCCGACCGGTGCTGTGGGGGCTCGCGGTCGGTGGCGAGCAGGGTGTGACCCGCGTGCTCGAGATCCTGCGTGACGAGCTGGATCTCGCGATGGCGCTCTGTGGGTGCCGGTCGGTGGACGAGATCACGAGAGATCTGGTGGCCGGTGCGTGACGCCCGCCAGACCAGAGGACAACGCGCCTCGGCTGAGGAGCGAGTCCGCACGTGGACTGATTCCGAGCTGCTGAGGGCAGGTTGAACTGCATTGAACCGCGGAGGATCGCAGAGGTCGGCGCGGAGGATCGCGGAGGACTGCACGCCGAAGGAGCTCCCGACCGCGACGAGCCCGGAATGTTGGATGAACGTCCTCGGGAAGCCATTGCGTCCCCGGGGCCGTCTCCAAAGCAGTCGTCCGGGCTCGTCGCGGGCAGACCTCCGACTGGTGTGCCGTCCTCTGCGTTCCTCTCCGTTTCTCTGCGTTCCTCTGCGGTCCATGTCGGTGACCTCCGCGGGTTCACGGACATGTGGCGAACCGGGCGCGCTCCGGTCGTTCAGAATGACAAGGCCGTCCGCCATTTCAAGAAGTGCGTTGCGGGC
>CAYLPM010000284.1:0-17385 GCA_964385525.1 uncultured Gemmatimonadaceae bacterium | reverse complement strand
GAATACCCATGCAGCAGCAACGCCGCCGGCGCACGCGCGACACCCGCGGGTACGAGCAGGATCGCCGGCACGCGCTCCTTCTCTCCCGCCAGCCCGAGCTCGAGCGCGTACTCGGTGCCATCCGCAGTGCCGTCATCAGCTGGCGGACGCCCCGCCATTCCATCCGCCCCGACCTTCGCAGACCCGCCATGCGGTCGCACCGCTCTGCTCGCGAGCACCCGGACCTCGATCGTCCTCGCCATGCTCGTGCGGTCGGCAAGATATCGGCCTGGTGCCGCTACCACCGCGTCAGCTGATCCGTCGGAACGCGCGTGGGGTCGCCCAGATACCCGTACCGGATGTCACGGACGTATCGGGTCATCGCGCCCCGCACCGCGCTCGGCGACACCCGCCGCAGCTCCGCCATGTACTGCGACGCGGAACGCCAGTCGCCGCGATACAGGTGCGCGCGCGCGAGGAAGTCGGCCTGCGCCACGCTCGTCGCGTTCTCCTGAAAGTAGTCCATGATGAACTGCTCCGAGAAGAACGACAGCGAGCGCCGCGTCAGTGTGACCCGCCGCAGCTCCGCGATGACGTCGTTGATCACGCGCATCGCGCGGTCGGGGACCGCCGTACTCACGTAGATCCCGCCGACCGGCGCGCCACGCTCGAGGAACGGCGCGTACGCCGCGTACGAAAGGCCCTCCTCCCGGATCCGCGAGTGGATCTGCGCCCCGAGCAGGGCGGTCGCGAGCCGGAAGGCGGCGTAGTCCCGATCCGAGGGCGGCGGCCCGGCGAAGTAGCCGTAGATGTAGTTCGTCGGCAGTTGCCGCTCGTGCACCGCGACCGCGCTCGCGCCCTCCGCCCACGAGGGCGGCGGCTCCCACCGATACGTCCCGCGCGGCAGTGTGGCGAGCGTGCGCCCGATCAGCTGCTCCAACCGTGCGCGCGACGCGTCGCCGACCACCACCAGCAGCATCCGCGACGTGACCATCTGCTCGGCGTGGTAGCGGCGCAGATCCTGGGGCGCGAGCGCGAGCAGGGCGCGCTCCGTTCCGTGCGGCGGCAGCGCGTACGCGTGCGCGCCGAAGGCGATGCTGTCGGCGAGCCGCTGCACGAGCCCGTCGGGCGAGTTCTGCCGCGCGCGCACCGCCGTGACCATCCGCCCGCGAACGACCTCGACGGCCGCGGAATCGAGCGTCGGGTGCATGATGCGGTCGGCGAACACCGCCCACGACGAATCGAGCTCCGTGGTCAGACCGTGGAAGCCGAACACCGTCCAGTCGGCCTGTGGCTCGACCATGAACCGGCTTCCGGTCAACCCCTGGGCGCGGCGCGTGCGGTCGCCCGGATAGTGCTTCGTTCCGTACTCGGCGGCGCCGAGCAGGAGCGTCTCGATCCCCGCCGTCCTCTCCGTGAGCTGTCGCGACCCACCGAGCAGGTAGAGGTTCACCGCCACGATGTCGCTCGCCGGGGCGATGCGATGAATCACCGTGATGCCGCCGCTCTCGAACGATGTCGTGAGACTGTCGAGCGGGACGACCTCGCCGGACTCGCTCACGCCCGCGAGCGCCTGTTCCGGCGGCGGGGCGGAGGCGCACCCGCTGGCCGCGACCGCAAGGAGCATCGCGAGCCCAGATCGCCGCACGGCGGGACCGATCATGGCCAGAACCATTGCGTCATGCTCTCTGCCAGCTGCGTCTCGTATGACGTTCGCGTCGCCTCCGACACCAGCATGCCCACGACCTTCGGCTTGCCGACGATGTAGCGCTCCACGTATCGCCGCAGATCGTCGGGCGTCCGGGCGCCGAGAGCATCCACGTAACCGAGGTAGTAGTCGAGCCCCGCGACACTCCACCAGAACCCGATCGTGTGCGCCAGCATCGATCCGCCCTCGAGCTCCAGCGCCGCCTCTACCTGGAGCTGCTTCGCGGCGATCCGGAGCTCCTCCTCACTGAAGTACTCGGGATCGTCGAAGCGCGACAGCTCCGAGCGCAGCGCGAGCATGGCCGGGACGACCTTCTCCGGCGTCGTGCGCGCCGACAGCATGACCGGTCCCACGTGATCGAGCGTCGCGTAGGAGACCCACACCGACTGGAACAGCCCCGTCTCGACGAGCCGCTTCTGCATCCCGGAGTGCGGCTGGTTCACCAGCGCCGAGAAGACGTCGGCGGCGTACGTCTCGTCCTCGTGGGCACCGACGCTCGGTCCCTGCCAGCGCAGCGACACCGTGATGTCGCTCGATTCGCCGTCCACAACGACCGCGACCGTGTCGCGGGCGAGCGCGGGGATCGCGGGAATCGGCCGGTCCTCGAACGGATCCGCACCGCGCTTCCACCGGCCGAAGTGCCGGGCGGCGTGCGCGAAGACCTCCGCCGGCTCCACATCGCCGGTGATCACCACCGCGGAGTTGTTCGGCACGTAATAGCGCTCGTAATATCGGCGCAGGCGGTCCGCATCCGCACCGAGCACCGAGAGTACGTTGCCGGCCGCCTCTTTCCGCCCGGCTGCCGGGCCCCACAGCAGGCGATTCAGCAGGACGCTGAGCACGAAGTTCGGATTCGCCGCATTGCGCTCGAGCTCCCCCTGCACGACGCGCCGTTCCGTCACGAGCTCCTCCTGCCGGAAACGCGGCTCCCGCATCAGCTCCGCCAGCAGCTGGATTCCCCGCGGCGCGTTGCGGGAGGGCAGGGTGAGATAGTACGTGACCGACTCGTCGCTCGTCGTCCCGTTGTAGCCCGCGTGCAGCTCGGCCGCCCGCGTGCCGAAATCGCTTCCGGGACCGCCGCCGAACGACTTGAAGAGCATGTGCTCGAGGAGATGCGGAATTCCCTCGTCCGCCGGATCGAGCTGCGTATATGCTCCGTTCCGCACCACGACTTCGATCGTCGCAACGGGGATCGTGTGAATCGGGAGCACGATCACGTGCAACCCGTTCGCCAGCACCGTGTCGCGCAGCAGACGCTCGATCGTCGAGCGTTGCGCGTCCGCCCCCGACGGCGCGATGAGCACGAGCGCCGCGACGATCACGGCGCGCAGGCAGACTCCGCGCATCACGTCACACCGGCGAGACGCGACGCGTGACCTGAAGCGGCGGCCGCGTCCCGACATTGTGGGTGCGTGTCATGGAGAATTCGTGGAAGGAGCTTCAGTACGCACGAGGCGGTCACCGGGCGACGGCGCTGCCCGGGCAGTCCTAGACTACCGATGGGGCAGGGGGTCGGCAAGCGTGGCTGCAGGGGGCAGGCGGGAGTGGCTGGAATCGTGCATCCCGCGTCGGCCATGACCGACCGGAAACGACGGCGGCGACGCCGTGGCCTCGTGCACGGTGCCACGCGACGGGTGCTCGACCGCGCGATCCGGATTGCGGTGAGTCTCATCGCGAATCTCTACGCGGCACTCGGACTGGTCATCATCGTCGGCGCGCTCATCGCCTTCGCCGCGACGTGGGCTTTCGTCGAGATCGCGGACGCCGTGCAGGCTGGCGGGGCCGTCCAGCGCTTCGACGATGCGGTCATGCTCTGGCTGGCCGATCATCGGATGCCGTTGCTCGAGGCGCTCCTCATCGAGCTCACCGTGCTCGGCTCGTGGGTCGTGATCGCGGTCGTGATCAGCGTCGCGGCGCTCTTTCTCGAGACGGCCCACCGGCGGTGGTCGGTGATCATGCTGTTCCTCTCCAGTCTCGGTGGCATCGTGATCACGCAGCTGCTGAAGATGGGGTTCGACCGTGAGCGCCCGCAGGCGTTCGAGTGGGCCGATCACGTCGTCACCAGCTCCTTCCCTTCCGGCCACGCCGTCAGCGCCGCGATCGCCTACGGCACGATCGCGTACCTCGCCGCGCGACTGCACCGGCACGCGGTGACCCGCTGGGTGATTCTCGTGACCGCGACACTCATCATCGTGCTCGCGTCCGCGAGTCGCGTCTACCTCGGGGTTCACTACCCGACGGATGTGATCGCCGGCCTGCTGATCGGCTTTGCCTGGGCGGCGTTCTGCATGACCACTCTCGAGGCGACGCAGCGTTATGCGCGAAGCATGGCACCGGATATCGCGGAGACGGACCCGCATTGGCGCCGCGAACCCGAGGCTCCGGCGCGCGTGGCCGAGCCGAGGTGAGTGGCGGCAGCGGTCGGTTTTTGTCGGGGGGTCGACCGTCAGCGGCCACGGGTGAAGTACCTGGAGCATCGAAATTCGAGGGGCCACTCGCCCGGTAACCGTTCGACCCATGACCGGAACTACGGAACCTGGCCGCCGCCAGCCCTTTGCAGACGCCCCCGGCGCGGCGAACTTGTGGGGCCATGAGTGCCGCGCTGACCCTCGTTCTCATCGTCGCCGTCGCCTACCTCGCGACGCACGTCGCGTTCGACTGGATCGCCCGGCGACTGCTGATCGTCTCCGGCGCCGAATATCTGCTGCTCGGGCTGCTCCTCGGCCCACAGGTGTCCGGCGTCCTGGACGAGGCGACCCTCGCCAGCTTCGCGCCTTTCACGACACTCGCCCTCGGCTGGATCGGCGCCATCGTCGGCACGCAGTTCTATCTTCCGGAGCTCGTCCGGATCAGGGGGATCGTCTATAGGCTGGCGTTCGTCGAGGCGCTCATCACGCTCACCTTCGTGGCGGGCCTGATGACGGTCGCGATCGCCTGGCTCTTCGATCTGTCGTACTTCGAGGCCGCGATTCCCGGAGTTGCGCTCGGCGCCATCGCCGCCGTCGCCGCCCCCACGGGAATCCAGGTCATCGCCTCGCGCATCGGCCGCCGCACGCCGGTCGTGCTTCAGCTCGAGGTCACCACCGCACTCGACGCCGCAGTCGCGATCACCGTCGTCGGTGTGCTGATGTGCGTCAACCACCCGAGCCCCAGCGACGACGTGCGCGCGCTCACGACCACGGAATGGGTCGTCATCAGCATGGGGATCGGCGTGGTCGGCGGCGTGCTCTTTCACCTCTTTCTCGGTGAAGAGCGTAACATCGACCGACTCTTCATCTCGCTCACGGGCGCCATCATCCTGTCGAGCGGTGCGGCCTCGTACCTCGAGCTCTCGCCCATTCTCCCCGCGATGATCGTCGGGGCGATCCTCGTCAACACATCGGGAAACCGCGAGGAGATCGAGCGCACGCTGCTGAGCGCCGAGCGTCCGTTCTACTTCGTCCTGCTCATCTTCGCGGGCGCGACGTGGACACCGAGCCTTCGCGCGTGGCTGCTCCCCGTCCTGCTGTTTCTGGCCGCACGCGCGGCCGGAAAGATCGGCGGTGCCCGACTCGCGACGCGTCTCAGCGACGAGACGGAGAAGCTCGGCCTCGACTGGGGACGCGCACTCCTGGGCCAGGGCGGACTCGCGATCGCGATCGGCCTGGACTATCTGCAGCACGACCGCCTGCCGTTCACCAACATCGTCTTCACCGCTTCGGTGGCATCGGTGCTGCTCACGGATCTGTCATCCGCACATCTGGTACGGTCGGTCGTGATGCCGTTCGTCACCAGACAACTGGGCCCCGACACGCCTCGTTGGCTCACCGGCGAGGGTTCCGCAAAAAGCGGGGAATCGGCGGACGCGCGGGCGACGAAATCGACACCGGAGAAGACGGAAGAACCCGGCAGCCCGCGAGGGGAGTCCGGCAGGGCGGGAGCGACGTCCGGGAGTACGGGAGCCAAACGAACGGCGACGAACGATACCGGCGCTGCGGATACCGCGCCGCGCCCGCCGTCCGCCGGGGAAGAGCAGTAGATGCGCCGAGCCATCATTCTCCTTCTGCTGCTCCTCGGCATGCGGCTCATCCTGCCACTCGGGAGCCAGGGGGGCGCGCCGCAATCGCTGCTCACATTCGGGTTCCTGATCCTTGGCGCGTACTCCGTCGGCGAGCTCGCGAATCAGTTCCGATTGCCGAAGATCGTAGGCTATCTGCTCGCCGGCTTGCTGTTCGGCCCGTCGGTGCTCCGCATCGTGAGCGAGACTACGATCGTGGCGTTGTCGCCCGTCTCTGATCTCGCGGTCGCACTCATCGCCTTTCTTGCCGGCGCCGAGCTGCGCTGGAAGGAGGTTCGCGAGCACGGAACGAAGATCCTCAAGATCCTCGGCAGCGAGCTCTCGATCGCGTTCGTCGGAGTGGTGGCCCTGCTCCTCCTGCTTCGGCAGTTCGTCCCGTTCCTCGAGGGTGCGAGCTGGATGCAGGCCATGGCGCTCGCCTCGCTCTTCGGCTCCGTCGCCATTCTGCACTCGCCCGCGGTCACCCTCGCCCTGCTCACGGAATTCGGTGCCCGCGGGCCGGTCGCGCGTACCACGCTCGGCGTCGTGCTCGTGGCCGACGTCGTGGTCATCCTGCTCTTCAGCGGAACCCTGGCCTGGGCCAGCGCCGTCGCGCCCGCACCCGGGTCGGCCGGTGGAAGTTCGATCGGTCTCGTCGCGTGGGAGATCCTCGGCTCCATCCTCGTCGGAGCCGTGCTGGGAGGCGTGATCGCTCTGTACCTGCGGTTCGTGCAGCGCGAGCTGCTGCTGTTCGCGATCGTCATTGCCTTCTTCGGCGCGGAGATCGCCCGACTGGCGCACGTGGAGACGCTGCTCACGTTGCTCACGGCGGGCTTCGTGACGGAGAACATCTCACCCGGCGGCGAGGGTGAGCAGCTCCGGCACGCCATGGAACGCTCGTCGGCGCCCGTTTTCGTGGTGTTCTTCGCCCTGGCTGGCGCGGAGATCGCAGTCGCACAGCTCACGGAGCTCTGGATCATCGTCATCCCGATCGTTCTCATCCGGACAGCCGGGATCTGGTTCGGCTCGCGTGTCGGCGCGCGCTGGGCGAAGGCGAGCCCCGACGAACAGCGATACGTCTGGCTGGGGCTGATCTCGCAGGTTGGCGTCGCGATCGGCCTGGCCTCGGTCATCGCCGAGGCCTACCCCGAACGAGGCCCGGTCATTCGCGACGTCCTCCTGGCGGTCATCGCGATCAACCAGACGATCGGCCCGGTCCTGTTCCGGCAGGCGCTTTCCCGTAGCGGCGAGATCGGCTCACCGGAACAGGGCGGGGAACCGGAGGCCCGGACGGCGCCCGCCTGAGGCCGAGCCGCCCCCTTGATCTTGACGTGTCCTGAAAAACGTGCAAATTGTGCACGTTGGCCATGTCGAAAACGGGAGTTAGTGGCCCGATACTGGCGTATCGGGCAACTTGGATTGCAATTCTGACACGCTTTTCTGCTCAGCCTGCTGACGTCAACCGGGTCGTGATCCCGGCGGAAGACGCCGCCAGACACTCATCCCCGAGGAACCAATGTCCGCCCCGCCCGTGACCCGCAAGGACGCCATTCAGGAAATGCTCGGCCGCGTTGCCCACTCCCACCTCTCGCACAACGGGTCTGGTGCCGAAAATGGCCCGGGGAGCGCGCCAATGCGGATCTCCGAGTACTTCGGTATCAACACCCTCGGCGTCCGACAGATGCGCGACAGGCTGCCGCGCGAGGTCTACGCCAAGCTCCACGCGTCCGTCCGTCTCGGGAAGCCGCTGGCACCCGAGATCGCGCCGGCCGTGGCGGAGGTCATCCGCGAATGGGCGCTCTCGCGCGGTGTTACCCACTTCACGCACTGGTTCCAGCCGCAGACGGGGCTCACGGCCGAGAAGCACGACGCCTTCCTGACGTTCGACGACAACATGCACCCGGTGGAGCGGTTCACCGCCGAGCAGCTGACCCAGAGCGAGCCGGACGCGTCGAGCTTTCCCTCGGGTGGGCTGCGCGCCACCTGGGAGGCCCGCGGCTACACGGCGTGGAATCCGGCCAGTCCCGTCTTCATCGCCGAGTGGGCGGGCGTTCGCACCCTGTGCATCCCGTCGGTCTTCATCGGCTACAATGGCGAGGCCCTCGATGAGATGACGCCGCTCCTCCGGAGCTCGGACGTCCTCTCGCAGAAGGCGATCGAGCTGCTCGAGCTCCTCGGCGACAAGACGGTGCACCGCGTGCAGACCACGCTCGGGCCCGAGCAGGAGTACTTCCTGATCGACCGCGCGCACTACGCCCTGCGCCCCGACCTTCTGATGGCCAACCGCACGTTGGTCGGTGCGCCGCCGCCGCGCGGGCAGCAGCTCGAGGACCACTACTTCGGCGGCATCCCGGAGCGCATCCAGACGTGCATCGCCGAGGTGGAGCACGAGCTGTACAAGCTCGGCGTGCCGATCGTGACGCGGCACAACGAGGTCGCGCCGAGTCAGTTCGAGATGGCTCCGGTCTACGAGGAGACGGACGTCGCCGTGGATCACAACCAGCTCGTCATGGCGACGCTGCGCCGGGTCGCGCTCCGACATGGTCTCCAGGCGATCGTGCACGAGAAGCCGTTCGCCGGCGTCAACGGATCGGGCAAGCACTGCAACTGGTCGATGGCCACGATCGCGGATGACCCGACGCTCGATGGAAACAACCTGCTCAAGCCCGGGAAGACGCCGCACCAGAACGTGCGCTTCCTGATCTTTCTCGCGGCCGTGCTCAAGGCCGTGCACAAGCACGCCGGTCTGCTCCGCGCCGGCATCGCGTCGTCGGGGAACGAGCACCGCCTCGGGGCCAACGAGGCACCTCCCGCGATCATCTCCGTATTCATGGGTGAGACGCTCACGCGGCTGATCGAGGACATCGCCTCGGGCAAGGAGGCGCAGCGCTCCGCCGAGCAGCAGCTCCTCCGCCTCGGCGTCGCCAGGCTCCCCGAGGTGATGCGCGACAACACCGACCGCAACCGCACCTCGCCGTTCGCGTTCACCGGCGCGAAGTTCGAGTTCCGCGCCGTCGGCGGCTCGCAGTCGATCGCGTTCCCGGTGATGATCCTCAACGCCGCCGTCGCCGAGGCGATCGGCGAGTTGACGGCCGAGCTTCGCGAGGCGGTGAAGACCGCCCCGACGGTGGAGAAGGCCGTGCTGGAGGTCGTCAGCCGGGCCTTCCGCGAGACGGAATCGGTCCGCTTCGAAGGCAATAACTATTCGGACGAGTGGGTCCGGGAGGCGGAACGGCGCGGACTGCTCAATCTTCGCCACACCGCGGTTGCGCTCGAGCAGCTCGTCACCGAGCGAGCGCGCGCGCTCCTGACCGGACTGGGCATTCTGAACGAGGGCGAGCTCGACTCCCGCTTTCACGTGCGCATGGAGCGTTACGTGAAGGACGTGATGATCGAGCTGCACACGACGCAGCAGATCGTCGACACGATGATCCTCCCGGCGGCGTACAAGTACTCGGGCGAGCTCGCGGCCGCGGCGGCGAACGCGAAGGCGGCGGGGATCACGGAGATCCCGCACGTCGCGGCGGCGAACGAGATCGGGCGCCTCATCACCGCGCTCCGGGAGAGCCGCGGCGTCATGCTCGCCGCGATCAATCGCGCCGAGTCGTTGCACGACCAGCTCGTACCGCAGGCCGAGTACCTGACCCACGATGGCCGCGCCGCGATGGCCAGGGTTCGCGAGGCGTGCGATGCGCTCGAGCTGGTGCTGCCGGACGAGCTGTGGCCGTTGCCCAAGTACCGGGAGATGCTGTTTCCGGTGTAGGGCAGACCGAAGAGCAGCAGCGAGGAAACGCAGAGGACGGCACACCCGTCGGAGGTCTGCCCGCGACGAGCCCGGACGATGCTTTGGAAACGGCCTGCTTCCCGAGGTCGTTCATCCAATCATTCGGGCTCGTGGCGGTCGGGACCTCCTTCGGTGTGCAGTCCTCTGCGTTCCTCCGCGCCGACCTCCGCGATCCTCTGCGGTTCAAGGCAGTCCAACCGCCATCGACAACGCGGAATTCAGTCCACTAGTACTTCGCCAGGTACTGCTCCAGCTCCCACTTCGTGACCTGCGTGATGTAGTCCTGCCACTCCTGGCGCTTCGCCTCGAGGAAGTGCCGCGTGATGTGCTCGCCGAGCGCGGCCGTGATCGTCTTGTCCTTCTCGAGCTCGTCGCACGCTTCGCTCAGGTTGTGCGGCAGGTCATCGATGCGCAGCCGGCGGCGCTCGCGATGCGACATCTCCCAGATGTTGGTGTTCACGGGCTCGCGTGCGTCCGCCTTCGTCTCGATGCCATCGAGCCCGGCCGCGAGCTGCACGGCGAGCGCGAGATACGGATTGGCCGAGGGGTCCGGCATCCGCAGCTCGATCCGCGTGCCGAGCGCGCGCCGCTCCGGGATCCTGACCAGGGGAGACCGGTTCCGCATCGACCACGCGACGTTCACCGGCGCCTCGTAGCCCGGCACCAGTCGCTTGTACGAGTTCACGAGCGGATTGGTCACCGCGCAGAAGCCGCGGGCGTGCGCGAGCAGCCCGCCGATGTAGTGCAGCGCCACCTCCGAGAGCTGCCACTGCGCGTCGGGATCGAAGAACGCGTTCTCCTTGCCGCGGAAGAGCGACTGATGCGTGTGCATGCCGCTCCCGTTCTGCCCGTAGATCGGCTTCGGCATGAACGACGCATGGAGCCCGAACTGCCGCGCCACGTTGCGCACGACGAACCGGAAGGTGGCGATGTTGTCCGCCGTCGTCAGTGCGTCCGCATACCGGAAATCGATCTCGTGCTGCCCGTGCGCGACCTCGTGATGCGCCGCCTCCACCTCGAACCCCATCCGCTCGAGGGCGTCCACGATCGCCCGGCGGGCATCCTCGCCCAGATCCACGGGCGTGAGGTCGAAGTACGCGCCGACATCGTTCGTCATCGTCGTGGGAGCGCCATCCTCCCCGCGCTTGAACATGAAGAACTCCGCCTCCATCCCCGCGTACATCGTGAATCCGAGCTCGCTCGCCCGCTCGATCTGGCGCTTGAGCACGAACCGTGGATCGCCGGGAAACGGCGATCCGTCGGGCAGGTTGATGTCGCAGATCAGCCGGGCGATCCGGCTCTCGTCGTCCCCCCACGGAAAGACCCGGAAGGTCGAAAGGTCCGGCGCGAGCAGCATGTCCGATTCCTCGATCCGCACGAACCCCTCGATCGAGGAGCCGTCGAACATGATGTCGCCCTCCAGCGCCTTCTCGAACTGCGACGCCGGAATCTCGACGTTCTTGTTGACGCCGAGAATGTCCGTGAACTGCAGCCGCAGAAAGCGGACGTTGAGCTGCCGGGTGTGCTCGAGAATGTCGTCCTTCGTCGCCCCCGCGAGGTCGGGCGTGATCGACCGATGCCGCGCCTGCTCCCGTCCGGATGGATGATTCGACGTCACGTTCCCTCGTGGTCGGCGTGATTCGTGTGGCGCCAACCTAATGCTTCTGCGCCTTCGTTCAAGCCTGCGCACCGTGCCGCGGATTGTCCGCCGCCACGGGCCAGCTGGAGTTCACGCCGCACGGATTCTTGGCACCACCCGGCAGCACCCGGCAGCACCCGGCAGCACCCGGCAGCACGCGGCTCGCCCGCAGCGACGGGACCGGCGGGTACGACCCTTGCCCCGCCTTGCGAGGCTCAGTCACGCCTGCGATCCACGAGGGAGGAATCGATGAAAGCCAAGGACATCATGACGAAAGACCCCAGCTGCGTCACCCCCGACACGCCGCTGCGCGATGCCGCGAAGATGATGCAGCGCGAAGACGTCGGCATGCTCCCGGTCGTCGAGTCGAAAGGATCGAAGAAGCTCGTCGGCGTCATCACGGATCGCGACATCACCATCCGGCACGTCGCCGAAGGACACGCGAGCCCCGACTGCCCCGTCCGCGAAGCCATGACCGAGCGGCCCGTCACGTCGCGGGAGGACGACGACCTCGACGACGTGATGAAGATCATGGGACGCGAGCAGGTGCGCCGCATTCCGATCGTCGATGAGCGCGGCTCGATCCTCGGCGTCGTCGCGCAGGCCGACATCGTGCGCGACGCCAAGGACGACAAACGCGCCGAGCGAACGGTCGAGAAGATCTCCGAGCCCGGAGGCCGTCACTCGCACTGATCCGTCGCGCGCGGAGGCGGCCCCGTGGCTGTGTTCGCGCGCGCCATCGTTGTACCTTTCCCGCCATGACCGTTTCCGAATCAGCGCGCCCCACGCAGTGCCCGGCCTGCGGCGCGCAGGCATCCGGCCGCTTCTGCGCGTCCTGCGGCGGTGCCCTCGATGCGACCGCCTGCACGGCGTGCCGCGCCGCCCTCGCCGCCGGCTCCAGCTTCTGCAACCGGTGCGGTACCCCCGTTGGTGGAGCCCGCGCCCCCCTCCCCCTCAACACTTCCGCTGGCGCAAACGACCCGCGCGGCCTCGCCGCGACACTCCCCTGGGTCGTCGCCGGCATCGCGCTACTCGCCCTCATCGGGCTCGTCGCCGCCCAGCGCCTCGGCGATGCTCGATCCGCCGGCGCGCTGGCCGGCCAGGCCGGCGCACCGTTCGCCTCCGGGGTCGCGCCCGGCGCCCGCCCGCCGGACCTCTCGCAACTCTCGCCGCGCGAGGTTGCTGGCCGTCTCTTCGATCGTGTCATGCGGCTGCACGGTGAAGGCAAGGCCGATTCCGTCGCCTTCTTCGCCGCGAACATGGCCATTCCCGCGTTCCAGATGCTCGATACCCTCGACGCGGACGCCCGATACGACCTTGGCCGCATTGCCGAGGTGTCGGGGGCGATCCCGCTCGCCCGGGCGCAGGCGGATGCGATCCTCGGCGAACACCCGAATCACCTGCTCGGACTCGTGCTCGCCGCTCGCGTCGCCACGGCGTCCGGCAATGCCGACGCGCGAGGCGAGTTCGAGCGGCGGCTGCTCGCCGCGGAACAGGCCGAGCTCGCGAAGAGGCTTCCGGAGTACGAGGCACATCGCGCCGACATCCAGAACGCCCTCTCGGAGGCCCGCCGCCGTGGCTGAGCAGGCAGTGTCCCCGGGTTCGCTCGAACCCGCGGCTCGCACGATCCACGTCGCCCACAGCCCGGACTCCGATGACGCGTTCATGTTCTTCGCGCTCGCCGAAGGGAAGATCGACACGGAAGGGCTGCGATACGTCCATGAGCTCCAGGACATCCAGAGCCTGAACCATCGCGCGCTGCGCGGGGAGCTCGAGGTATCGGCCGTCTCGATCCACGCGTACGCCTACCTCGCCGACCGCTACGCCCTTCTCCCTCACGGCGCGTCGATGGGCGACCGGTACGGCCCTCGCCTCGTCGCTCGCGCCCCGCTGTCGCGCGACGAGATCGCCGGTAAGCGAATCGCGATCCCGGGCCTGCTCACCACGGCCTACCTGGCGCTTCGACTGTTCGAGCCCGACTTCACTCCCGTTCCGACCCCCTTCGATGAGATCGAGGATGCGGTTGCCGACGGCGAGGTCGATTTGGGCCTGTTGATTCACGAGGGCCAGCTCACGTACGGCGATCGCGGCCTGCACCTCATTGGCGATCTCGGAGAATGGTGGTTCGAGGAGACCGGACTGCCGTTGCCGCTTGGGGGCAATGTCGTGAGAAAGGACCTTGGACCGGACCTCATCAGGACAGTATCGAAGCACTTGAGAGCCAGTATAGCGTACTCCTTGGCGAATCGGGCGTCCGCGCTCGACCACGCCATGCGCTTCGCGCGCGGCCTCGATCGCGACAAGGCCGACACCTTCGTCGGGATGTACGTCAACGACTGGACGTTGGACTACGGCGAGCGCGGTCGAGCCGCCGTCCGAGAGCTCCTCGCGCGGGGTACCGCTGCAGGCATCATCGATCACGCGGTCGAGGTCGAATTCGTCGAGGAGTAAGCGGTTACGCGATCACCTGCCGACCAGTCAATCTCCGGGGCGTGCAGCGCGTCGGGCGACGTGGTTCGCCGTGTCTTCGAGCGTCCTGTTCCACCGCCGCGGCCTACGCGACTTCGTGTCTACCTCGCCCGTCCGCTCCCCCCGCCGCCAGGCTCTCGAGGCTGCCGAGCCCGAGTCCCGCGCGCGCCACAACTCGCCGGAGCACGTCCGCGCGCTCGCGGACCACGAACCCGTGGCTGACAGGGAACGGATCCTCTCGGATGCCTCCGCCGACATCGCGCGCGCCGCGATCGCCGGCGACGCGCCCGCAATCGCCGCCGAGCGCATTCTCGACGTCCTCGACCGCATCGTTCCCTCATCGGGCAAGGCGCTGGCGCTCCACGCGGGTGTCGACGATGTCGTCGAGTTCCTGGCGGCCATCGGATCGAGCGCGATCCTGGTCGGCCGACGCGTCGCCGTCGCCGCGCTCAGCGATGGCGCCTGTCCGACGGCGGATCTTCCCATCCGGCGGTTTCGCTCTCCGGCCACTGAATCCGGCGGCGCAGAAACCGGCGTCCTGATCCCGCTCGAGGCCCACGAACGGCTCATCGGGTTGATCCGCGTGGCGCAGCGCGAGACGGCGATCCCCGAGGTCGATGTCGACGCCCTGGCGCGCCTCGCCCCCACGGTCGCGCTCGCGCTCGACGTCATCGTCCTCACCGCCAACGAGCGCCGCCGCCGCGATCGCGAGCGAATGCTCGCGGCCGCGCTCGCAATGATGGAGCACCCTGTCTTCATCGTCTCGACGGAGGGACGCATCCTCTACGCGAACGAGGCAGCGATCCGCGACTACGGTTTCGGCCGCGACGAGCTCACGGGAATGCTCTTCGAGCAGTTACGGGCGATCGCGCCCGGATCGGCCGAGCAGGGCGATCTCTATCACGCGCTCGCCGAGCGCGGGACCTGGAGCGGCGAGAACGTCCACCGGCGGAAGGAAGGCTCCACGTTCCCGGCGCAGATCGTCTGGAGCCTCATTCGCGACGACGGTGACCACGAGGTCGGTCTGGTGGTCACCGCCCGCGACCTGAGCGAGGAGCGGCGGGTCGAGGAGCACCTGCGGCAGGCGGAGAAGCTCGCCGCGCTCGGGGAGCTCGTTGCTGGCGTCGCCCACGAAGTCAACAATCCCCTCACCGGCATCTCGGCCTTCTCGCAGCTCCTGCTCGAGGACGAGCTGAGCGCGGAGCAGCACGAGTCCGTCCGGCTGATCAAACGCGAAGCCGATCGCGCCGTCGGCGTGATCCGCGACCTGCTCGTCTTCGCGCGCAAGGCGCCGGCCCGCGAAGCCGTGGTCGATCTCAGCGACCTGGTCCGGCGAACGATCCGTCTGCGCAGCTACCACCTCTCGGCCGCCGGGGTCGACGTGGAGACCGATCTCGCCGAGGACCTCCCGGGCGTGAAGGGCGACGACCAGAAGCTGCAGCAGGTCGTGCTCAACCTGGTGGCCAACGCCGAGCACGCCATGGAGGGCGGGGGCCAACGACTCCTCCGTCTGCGCACGTGGCGAACGAGCGAGCGAATCGTCCTGGAAGTGGCCGATTCGGGCACCGGGATGACCCCGGACGTCCGGGCGCACATCTTCGAGCCCTTCTACACCACCAAGCCGGAAGGTACGGGAACCGGACTGGGGCTGAGCGTCAGCTACGGGATCGTGCAGGCGCACGGGGGAACGATCGACGTCGAGAGTATCCCGGGCCAGGGCACCGTCTTTCGCATTTCGTTTCCGCTCGCTCCCGTCACCGGCCCTACCTCCGATCGCCACGCATGATCGACTCCGCCTCTACCGCATCGCGACGGTCGTCGCGCTCCGTCACCCCCTTCCCCGATGCGCCGGGCGCCCGGCGCCTGCTCATCGTGGATGACGAGGAGACCATTCGGCTGGCGATCGGCAAGTTCCTGCGGTCGCGCGGCTACGAGGTCCTCGCCGCCGAGTCGGGCGTCGCCGCGCTCGAGATCCTGGAGCGCCAGCGGTTCCTGCTGATGCTGTGCGATGTCCGGATGCCGGGGCTGTCGGGCACCGAGGTCGTGCCGCGGGCGCTCGCCCTCGACCCCGACCTCGCGGTGATGATGCTCACCGCGGTCAACGATGCGCCGACGGCGACCGATGCGCTCTCCCACGGCGCGATGGATTATCTGATGAAGCCGATCGAGCTCGCCGACCTCCAGCACGCGGTCGAGCGGGCGCTCCACAAGCGGTCGTTGCTCATCGAGCGCAAGCGGATCGAGCAGATGATCCGCGAGGAGGTCGCGAGTCGCACCGAAGAGCTGGAGCTCGAGAAGCAGGCGCTCAGCGATCTGACCGTCGACATAGCGGAAACGCTCGTCAACGCGATGGAGGCGAAAGACATCTATCTGCGCGGCCACTCGCAGCGCGTCGCCGAGCTCGGGGCCTCGATGGCCGAGGAGCTCGGGCTCGACGCCGACACGGTCGAGCAGGTGCGGTTGGCCGGACGTCTGCATGACATCGGCAAGATCGGCATTCGCGAGGCGGTCCTCAACAAGCCGGGCTCCCTGACCGAGGAGGAGTACCAGCACGTCAAGGATCACGTGCGGATCGGCATGGAGATCCTGTCACCACTCAAGCACATCGGCATTACGCTGCGCTTCGTGCAGGATCATCACGAGCACTGGAACGGTGGCGGGTATCCGCGCGGCATCAACGGCGACGACATCACGATCGGTGGCCGGATCCTCGCGGCCGCGGATGCGTTCGATGCGCTGACATCGCAGCGCGCCTACCGCGAGCCGATGACGCCGCTGGCCACGCTCGAGCTGATGGCGACGCTCGTCGACCGGCTGCTCGACCCCGCTGTCTTCGCCGCGTTGCGCACCGTCGTCGAGCGTCGCAAGACCCTCGTGTTCCTCGACGACGTGCACACCTGACGGCGCGGGGACAGAGCGTCGGTGCGCGGCGTTCGGTGAACGGCAACCGCGACCCTGCCCCTCTCCGCTGACCACTGCACTCGCCGTCGCGGTCTTTTCCCTTGACGTTTTGCCCCGACCATTGTATTGGGTACGCGCGCACGCGCACGTTCCGCACGGGGCACGCGGCGTGCAGCCCCCTTCGGCGCCCGATCCCGGATCGAGGCCGAGGGACTTTTCGATGACTCACGGATCTCTTTTTTTGCCAGGAGGCGGGCATGCCGCGTGGTGACGAGTTCTACGAGGAGCTCAGGTTTTCCGATCGCGATGACGAGTCGGAGGACGTGGGCTTCGGCGGGGGCACGTTCGACGAGGATGATGAGGATGAGAGTGGTTGGGGGATGACCCGCAGCGAAGGCGAGGACCTCTGGGACAGTGCCGAGGAGGACGACGACACGGAGGACGAGGAAGGGGAAACCGCCGACGATGATGACGATGCCGGGGCGGCTGCGGGCGGCGGCGCGGGTGGTGTCGCCCGCGATGCGGGGAGCTACGGCTCCACCGGTGGCTCGGCGACGCCGGGTTCGGGATCGGGGGCTGCTCGCTCGACCGGCGGCGGCGGCGGAATGAGCGGCCCGTCCGGCGCTCCCAGGCCGTCCGCCATGGGCGGCGGCGCGTCGCGCGGCACCAGTCCGGCAGGCTCTGGCGCTTCCACCGCGCCGGCCTCGAAGGCCGCGAGCCCCTCCGTAGGCGCGAAGAAAACCGGTGCGAAAAAGGCCGCGAAGAAAGCCGGTGCGAAGAAAGCCGGTGCGAAGAAAGCCGGTGCGAAGAAGGCTGGCGCGAAGAAGGCTGGCGCGAAGAAGGCTGGCGCGAAGAAGGCTGGCGCCAGA
>CAYLPM010000283.1:0-2040 GCA_964385525.1 uncultured Gemmatimonadaceae bacterium | reverse complement strand
GGTCGGCCGAGACTCGGCTGCGCTGGCGGTCGACACGTCGCTCGCGGCCGACACCCTGACGGGGACTGACACGCCGGTGTCGACCACCGGGCCGACGTTCATCCTCGCCGCCGACAGTGCGGCCGGCTTTCTCCTCTATCATCGCTCCGCCGGCTGCATCGCCTGCCACGGCGCCGACGGGCAGGGGCTCGACAACCTGGGGCCGAGCCTCACCGACGGCGACTGGCTGCACATCGACGGCTCGGTGCGCTCGATCGAGGACGTGATCCGGACGGGCATCGCACGGCCGCGCGAAGCGATGATCGCGATGCCGGCGCTGGCGTCCCGTCTCGATCCGGAGGAGACGTACCGGGTCGCGGCGTACGTGTATTCCCTCTCGTATCCCGGTTCCGTGGTTTCCGACACCGCGGCCGCCCGCGATTCGCTTCGCGCCAGGCAGGCGGATACGTCGGGCGCGTCGTCACGACCGTTCCCGCCCGACCCGACGCGCACTCCCTGACGGGATCCTCCGCACTCTCTCCCCTCCAGCATGCCCAGGCTCGCCGTCATCAAGGGTGATGGGATCGGCCCGGAAGTCACGGATCAGGCGCTCCACGTACTCGACGCCATCCAGCGGACGTACCGCACCGGCATCGAGGTGGAGGTGCTCCCCTATGGCGCCGAGCATTATCTCGCCACCGGCGTGACGATGCCGCGCGAAGAGATGCGGCGGCTCGGCGAGGAGTTCGATGCGATCCTCGTCGGCGCACTCGGCGATCCGCGCGTGCCGGGGAACGAGCACGCGAAGGACATCCTGCTCGGCATGCGCTTCGAGCTGGATCTCTACGTGAACGAGCGGCCGGCGCGGCTGTTCGCCGACCGGCTCACGCCGCTCAAGGGAAAGACGACGCGCGACATCGACCTGATGGTGTTCCGCGAGAACACCGAGGGTCTGTACGTCTCGATCGGCGGAAGCTTCAAGACCGGCACGCCCGATGAGATGACGGTGGCCGAGGAGATCAACACGCGGCGCGGCGTGGAGCGCATCATCCGCCACGCGTTCGAGTGGGCGCAGGCGAACGGAAAGGGGCGCGTGACGATGGCCGACAAGTCGAACGCGATCCCGGCGCACGGACTCTGGCGGCGCGTGTTCGAGTCGGTCGGCCGCGAGTATCCGGCGATCGAGAGCGACACGCGCTACATCGACGCGCTGGCGTTCGAGCTGGTGCGGAATCCGGAGAACTTCCAGGTGCTGGTGATGGGAAACCTGTTCGGGGACATCATCTCCGATCTGGCATCCGGACTCGTCGGGGGGTTGGGGCTGGCGCCGAGCGCGAACCGGCATCCGGGAAGGGTATCGATGTTCGAGCCGGTGCACGGGAGCGCGCCGCCGCTGGCGGGGAAGGACGTGGCGAATCCGATGGCGGCGATCCTGACGGTGGGAATGATGCTCGACGGACTCGGATTCGGCGAGGCGGCGGGTGCGGTGGAGGGTGCGGTGCGGGCGGCGATCGAGGCGGAGGTCACGACGCCGGATCTCGGGGGGAGGAGGGGGACGCGGGAGGTGGGGGAGTGGGTCAGGGAACGCTTGGTAAGCAAGGGGTAGTGCGGCACTCGGAGAGCCTCCTCGATCCGATTCCCCTTTCGTCGATGCGTTCGCAAGAAACCGGGAACAGCACTCGACCGGACAGTAGTGAGCGAAGGTGAGTCACCTGCCCGCGTCTATGAGCTGGAATGCCCCGCTGTCGTGAACTCTCACCACCATCGGTCCACCGGCAATAACACGCTCTTGCGCGATCGGAGGACCAAACACGATGCGGTAACCACGCTCTTCTTGAATACCCTGAAGTACGTCACGGCGAGTCCTGTCGCCAAGCGAACTGGCCAAGGAGTCGCGCGCCAGGGATACAGCCCAGCTGCTGTCGCGCTCGACGCGAGCCCCTTGCGCGTTGTTCTCATCCTCTCCACGCGCGCAGCTCGGTGTACCAGTCAGAATGCACACTCCTAAACACGCGTACGCGACGACTCGATTTCTGAACACGGCAGTACGCGGTGTCGCTA
>CAYLPM010000282.1:0-6078 GCA_964385525.1 uncultured Gemmatimonadaceae bacterium | reverse complement strand
CCGGTGAATCGGATCCACCTCCAGCACCCGCATCTCGAGATTCATCCCCTCGTAGACGACGTCCTCCGGGTTGTTGACCGTCTGCTCGGGATCGAGCTGCGAGACCGGCACGAAGCCCTCGATGTCGTTGCCGATGTCGACGACCACGCCCTTGTCCATCAGACGCACCACCGAGCCCGTCAGGTCGGTGCCGACCGGGTACGTCTCGCCGATCCGCAGCCACGGATCCTCCTCCGCCTGCTTGAGGCCCAGGCTGATGCGCTTGTTCTCGCTGTCGATGTTGAGGATCACCACATCGACCGCGTCGCCCTTCTTCACGACCTCCGACGGGTGTTGGACGCGCTTGGTCCAGGACATGTCGGAGATGTGGATCAGCCCATCGATCCCGGGCTCGATTTCGACGAACGCGCCGAAGCTCGTGAGGTTGCGGACCTTCCCGTTGATGCGCGTGCCCACGGGGTACTTGAGCGGGAGCACCATCCACGGGTCCTGCTCCGTCTGCTTCATGCCGAGCGAGATCTTCTCCTCGTTCGGATCCACCTTGAGGACGACCGCCTCGATCGACTCTCCGATCGACACCAGCTTGGACGGGTGCCGGACGTTGCGCGTCCAGCTCATCTCGCTGATGTGGACGAGGCCCTCGATGCCCGGCTCGAGCTCGATGAATGCGCCGTAATTGGTGATCGAGACCACCTTGCCGGCGACCCGCGTGCCGACGGGGTACTTCTCGGCGACGTCCTTCCACGGATACGCCTGGAGCTGCTTGAGGCCGAGCGAGATGCGCTCGCGCTCCCAGTCGATGTCGAGGACCTTGACCTCCAGCTCCGCGCCGATCTGCACCATTTCCGACGGGTGCGAGATGCGGCCCCACGACATGTCGGTGATGTGGAGCAGGCCGTCCACGCCGCCGAGGTCGATGAAAGCCCCGAAGTCGGTGATGTTCTTGACCACGCCCTTCCGGACCTGATCCTTCTGGAGCTCCTTCATCAGCTTCTCGCGCTTGCCGGCGCGCTCGGCCTCGAGGATCACGCGGCGCGAGACGACGATGTTGCGGCGGCGCTTGTTGAGCTTGATGATCTTGAACTCGTACTTCTGCCCGAGGAGCTCGTCGATGTTCGGCACGCGCCGCAACGCGATCTGCGAGCCGGGGAGGAACGCGTCGACGCCCATCAGATCGACGACGACGCCACCCTTGATCTTCTTGACGAGCGTGCCCTCGACGGCCTGGTCGTTCTCGTACGAGAGGCGGATGCGCTCCCACACGCGCATGAAGTCCGCCTTCTTCTTCGAGAGCACGACCGAGCCTTCGGCATCCTCGAGATGTTCGAGCAGGACCTCGACTTCATCGCCGGGCTTCAGGTCGGGATGGTCCTTGAACTCCTCGAGCGGAACGGTGCCCTCGGACTTGAAGCCGATGTCGAGGACGACCATGTTGTCGCGGATCTCGAGGACCTTGCTCTTGACGATTTCGCCCTCGTCGATGGATGCGAGTGTACCGTTGTACATCTCCATCATCGCCATTTCTTCTTCGGGCGTGTACTCGTCCTCGTCGTAGAGTTCCGGACGGCGGTTGGCAAGCGGCCGCAGTTGCGAACGCTGAAGGTCCCGCTTGTCGCGTTGCGAGAGCGGCGTGCCGGTTGGGGTGGTGTCGAGCTCGGTCATACGTGGTGGACGTCTCCTGATCGCGGGATTTTGGCTCGCCGCGCCGAGTCCTTGCGTGGATGAAATGGATGACGATGCGATGCGCCGCCCCGGCATCCGTGATCGGGTCCCGAGCGGCGCATCCCACGTCGGCGGTAACTCGACAAGCTAGTCCTGTCGCCACCCTCAGTCAATGGACGAAGTCTCGTCCGGAGGCTGAGTTACGGCCCTTGCAAGGGCGACGATCCGCTCCACCTGATCGGCCTGCGTCAGGTACGTCGTGTCGATCAGGATCGCGTCCTTTGCCTGCGCCGTCTGCGTGGCGTCCCGCGCGTCGCGCTGCACGAGCCGATCCGTCTCCTCGGCGATCTCCTCATCGGTGGGCCGGCGGCCCAGGCGCTGCAGCAGGCGGCGCGACGCGCGCTCCCACGGATCGGCCACGAGGAAGATCTTCAGGGTCGCCTCCGGGAACACCACCGTTCCGATGTCGCGGCCATCGACCACGACGTTGCTCTCGGCGGCCGCGAGCCGGACCTGCGCGTTCACCCAGTCGCGCACCCGCGACATCTGCGCGACTGTGGAGACGCGATGCGTCACGTCGCCGCTCCGGATGCGCTCCTCGGCCGGCTCGCCGTCGATGAGCGGGACGAACGAGGTCCCGCGGGCCACGATCCGGACGCGCCGCGCGGCGTCGAGCACGGAGTCCTCGGTCCACTCCGCATCGACGGCGGCCGCGGCCATGCGCGCCGCCGTGGCCGCGCGATACAGCGAGCCGGAGTCCACGTGGCGGAACCCGAGCTGCTCGGCGACCCATTGTGCGGTCGAGGATTTTCCCGACGCCGCGGGACCATCGATCGCGACGATGACGCGCTCGCCGGGCGAGCGAATTCGGGGGACGAAGGGTGGGGTCCCGCGAGTCATCGTGCACCGAAATGCGTCATGGAGCAGGACAGTCCGGGGCCCATTCACTCACCCTGGATCATTCGCCGAAGGTGCTCCCAGAACGCGGGATACGATACCGCGACACAGCCGGGATCGTCGACGGCGATCTCGTTCCCCGGCACGGCGCCGAGGATGCCGAACGCCATCGCGAGCCGGTGATCGCCGCGCGTGGCGACTCGACCGCGGAGCGGCGTCCGCGAGCCGGAGATGACCATGCCGTCGGGCTGCTCCTCCGCGCTCGCGCCAAGGGCGCGCAGATTGCCGACCACCGCGGCAATGCGATCGCTCTCCTTGACGCGCAGCTCGGCCGCGCCGGTGATCACCGTGTCGCCGTCGGCGCGCGACGCGAGGCACGCGAGCAGCGGCAGCTCATCGATCATCGACGGGATCTCATCCGGCGCCACGACGATGCCGCGGAGCGCGCCGGCGCGAACGCGAATGTCGGCCACGGCTTCCCCGCCCTCGTCGCGCTCGGTCGTCAGCTCGACGACGACGCCCATGCGATGCAGCGCCCGATAGAAGCCGGTCCGCGTCTCATCCACGCAGACGCCCTCGAGCAGGATGTCGCCCTCGTCCGACAGTGCGGCGAGCCCGGCGAAGAAGGCCGCCGACGAGGGATCGGCCGGCACGGTCATGTCGAGCGCCAGGAGCCTGCCGACCGGTGACAGCCCGACGGTCGTGCCCTCGCCGGTGATCGGAACGCCCCGGGCCGAGAGCATGCGCTCCGTGTGCGTGCGGGAGCGTGCGGGCTCCCGCACCTCAGCCTCGACGCCGCCCAACAGTGCGGCGAAGAGGATCGCGCTCTTGACCTGCGCGCTGGCCGCTTCGCTCGTCCACGCGATGCCACGCAGGGCGCCGCCCGTGATCTCGACCGGAAGCCCATCGCCGCGCTCGAACTCGAACCGGGCGCCCATCGCCTCGAGGGGGCGCGCGACGCGATGCATGGGCCGGCGGCTCAGACTCTCATCGCCGACCAGGCGGCTCGTGAACGCGCACGCCGAGACGATGCCCGCGAACAGTCGCGCGGAGGTGCCGCTGTTGCCGCAGTCGAGCGCCGCGCGGGCGGCGCGTAGTCCGCGCAATCCGACGCCGTTCACGACGACGTCGTCTCCCAGCGTCGTGGGCATGTCGACGCCGAGCGCGCGCAGGATGCCGGCGCTGCTCCGGATGTCGGCCGAGTCGAGGAGGCCGCGTACGCGCGATTGTCCATCGCCGAGCGCGGCGCAGATGAGCGCGCGGTGGGAGATGGACTTGTCGCCGGGGACGCGGAGCCGGCCGCCCACGCGCAGCGTGCGCTCGCTCGCTCTCACGTCGGTTCGAGCTTTGCGCGCCACGTCCGCGCCCGATGCCATCGATGTTCGAGCGGCGCCGTCGGGCCGCCGGTCAGTTCCCGTTCCAGCGCGGTCAGGGCATCGCGCGCGGCGCGAAGGGCCTCGAGCGTCTCGCGCGGAGCGCGCTCGAGGATCGGCCGCCACAACTCGAACGAGCTCTGCGCGAGCCGCGTCGTGTCACGGGCGCCCGGGCCGAAGGCATCGGGTGGAGCTCCACCGGCATCGAGCACCGACGCGAGTGCCGTGGCGACGAGCTGGGGCAGATGGCTCACCCAGGCCATGAGGGCATCGTGCTCGCCGGCTTCCCGGATCTCGAGACGAGTCGCGCCGGCCGCGCGCCAGAGCGCCCCCGCGCGATCGCGATCGGGAAGTCCGAGCCGTGATTCGATGCTGACGGATGCGCCCCGAAACAGATCCGCACGCGATGCCGTGAACCCCGCGCGGTGCGTCCCCGCGATGGGGTGCGTCCCGAACACGCGCTCGCGCAAGCCGTCCGGAAGCCGCACTGCCGCGACACCCTGCAGACTTCCGGCATGGAGTACCAGCGCTCCGGGTGCCACGCGGAGGGTCGCCGTCGCGACTTCGGCGATCCGGTCGAGAGGAACGGCGATCATCACGACGCCATCGCCGGCGGGCGCGACCGCCTCCTCGAGTGTCGGGGCGACGGCGATGCCACTCGAGGCGGCCGCCAGGCGGTCCGTCTCACTCGCCGCGAACCCGGTCACGGTCCACGCCCGATCATGGATCAGCGCGCGCGCCAACGAGCCTCCGATGACGCCGAGCCCGAGGATGGCGACGGGGGTGCGCGTCATCGCCGTGGTGCGGCGAGGTCGTCGATGCGCCTCTCGAGAGCGGCGACGTCGGTCATGCGGCAAAGCTATCGGCGGCGGGCGGCGGATGCTACGGAGTGCACGCGCGCGCGCGGAGCGGGGGCGCTTGGCGCGCGCGCGTCGCCCGGCGTGTCAAACCACGGTGTGACGCACGGCGGTCAGGTCCCGGGCCGCCGATGCCGGCCCGAGGACTCGTCGTCCTTCGCGCGCTGTCCTCGACCCGAGCGCGGCGTGCGGCGCGATCGATCTTCCTCCGTCGGGCCGCACTCGATGTGGCGCGTGCGGCCGTTGGTGTCTGCGTGATCCTCGATCGGCTGGCGTGAAGGCGGGCTCTCGGACTCCGCCGGGCGGTGCGCGTTCTCGAGCATGCGCTGACTCAGGAGATCCGGCGGGTCTGCCGCGACAACGGCGCGGCAGCTCCGCGTCGCGCCCGGGTGATGGCGCGACGCGGACCGCGGTGCTAGAGGTTGGGCCGGGACTCGCCAGTCCGGCTGCTCGTTGTGGCCGCGACATCGGCCGCCGTCGTGCCACGCACGTGCTCCACGAACTGCTGCTGCACGAGGCGATTCGCTTCCTTCACGTACTCGTCGTGACCGCGCTCGCCCTTCTCGCCGATGCGCTGGAGCTGCTGGTTGCCCAGCATGCGGCCCGCCTCGCGAAACGTCTTGAAGGTGTCCTCGGCCTGCCGTGCCATCACGATGTCGGACACGAGTCTGAGGAAGTCGGATTCGCGTGCGGCATCGGCGAGTCCCTTGGCTGCGCCCATGGCCTTGCCGATGGCCTTCTTCGCCATGCCCTGTTCGGCCCCGAGCTGGCGCACGTAGTCATCCAGCTCCCGCTGATGCTCGCGCATCATCGGAATGTGCTTCGAGCAGAGCTCGCGGAACCGTGGATCGTCCGCTTCCTTCTCGTGATCGATCAGCGACTGCAGAAACGTGTCGTGCTGCATTGCCGCATTGGCTACCTGGCTCTTCAGAAAGTCCGTTCCTCGATCCATGATGATCCTCCTTGTGAGAGCGCACCAACGTTGCACGAGGTGGGCCAGATGCGGTCGATGAGAACGAACGGCCGGCGCAGCACGGCCGGCGATGATCCGAACGGCAACGAGCGGAACGGCAACGAGCGGAACGGCAACTCGCGGACACAACGACGTCGCGCTCGGTGGACAGCGTGGTGACGCTAGAGGTCGCCGTTGATGACGTCGCCGCGCAGCGTGAAGAAGTGCGGTGGCAGTCGCAGTCCGCGTGCGTGCGCGCGCTCCTCGATGGCATCGAGCAGATCGCGATTGAGTTGCCGGCCGACATCGCCCGCCGGCATCGACCGCAACGTGGCGC
>CAYLPM010000281.1:0-1598 GCA_964385525.1 uncultured Gemmatimonadaceae bacterium | reverse complement strand
CATATTGACCGTGCGGTCAGTCGGTTCATGTCGAGCTCTACCATTGGCCCATCCTGCTCGCGGCAGAGTCCGCTGGTAGGCATTGGAGTCGAATCCCCGCATTGAACCGCGGAGGGACGCAGAGGCCGAGCGGAGGATCGCAGAGGACTGCAAAGCGGATCAGGTTCCGATCGCAACGAGCCGGGAATTCTTGATGAACGACCTCCGGAAGCCATTGCGTCCCGGGGCCGTTTCCAAAGCAGTCGTCCGGTCTCGTGGCGGGCAGACCTCCGACCGGTGTGCCGTCCCCTGCGTTCCTCGGTGTTCCCTCTGCGCTCCTCCGCGGTCCAACGTCGGGTAACCTCCCGCGATTCGCGGACATGCCAATCGACGAGCCAAGCACTCCTAGTAGATGTACACCGGCGTCCCCAAAGGTACCAGATTGTAAAGCCGCTCGATGTCCTCGTTCCTCAGGCGGATGCACCCGTGACTGACCGCCTGGCCAATCGAGCTCGGCTGATTTGTCCCGTGCAGGGCGTAGCCATCGCCGAGGTAGAGCCGGTGAGTACCCAGCACGCCCTCGTACTTGCGCTGGTTGGTGCCGAAGGGCGGGACGATGATGTTGCCGTTCACGACGATCTCGCGGCCGTCGGCGGCACTGAACGGAACGGTGCTCCCGTCCGCGGTTCGCTTCACCACATCGCTCCCGACGACCGTGACCTCCGCGCCATCGGCCGTCTGGACGCTCTGCCCGCGCGCGAGCCGGACGATGCCGAGCCCACGCTTGTTGGCCTGCTCGACGAAGTGCCAGTCGGGCGGCACCCAGGCCGGAGCCAGATCCTTGCGCTGGACGACGAGGCGGCCGCGGGGCGTGTCGAACTTCCACTGATTGGAGCCCCGCACGAGCGTCTTGCCGCTGCCCACGGCTACCCCCGTCTCGAAAAGCACGCGGTCACCCTGCTTGTACCAGACGCGCCGCTCCTCGATACTCACGACGAGATACGGCCGATCCTGCGGCACGCTCGGCGCCTCGGACAGCACGGACTCGAGGCTGTCGCTCACGGCACCGACGGTCCGACGGACCTCCTCGAGCAACTCGAGGTTGTCGTTGAAGACCATCCGCGTGACATCGCGCTCGTAGCGGACGTTCGCCGTGTTCGCGAGGAGCACGGTGCTCCCGACGAGCACGAATACGAGGGCGAGGATCAGCCCCCACGCGAGTCGTCCGCCGCTTCGCATGAATCCCATTCGAGTCTCCTCCAGTCGAGGCGCGCTCGCGCGCCCCATCAACGGCACGGTGGGGATGGACGAGAACGCTGCTCGCCCGCCCACCCGCTCGTCAGTAGATGTAAACCGTCTGGCCCGGCTTCAGATTCGGCGCGATGGCGTCGAGATCCTCTTCGCTCACGCGAATCGATCCGGGCATGACGTACGTCGAGTCGTTGAGCGGCCCGATTTCGGGCATTGAGTAGATGACCGTCCCGCCACTCAGCTGGATCGCGCGCGGGCCGAGCGCGCCACGGACTACGCGCTCGTCGGGCACTGACAGGCCGCGGTCGAGATAGACCCACCCGGGCACCTCCCAGGCATGGGTCCCGCCGTACAGGCGCTCGATCGTT
>CAYLPM010000280.1:0-1764 GCA_964385525.1 uncultured Gemmatimonadaceae bacterium | reverse complement strand
AGCACTCGAGGTCGCGCGCGAAGCGCGCGCGCGCGTACAGCGTATCGAGCTCGATGAGCGCATCGAGCGAGTCGCGCATGGCCTCGCGATGCGGACGCACGGCGTCCGTGAGCTCGCGGAGAATGCGATCGACCTCCTCGGTCTCCTCGGCCTCCATCTCGCGGATGCGATTGCCGAATTCCACCGCCGCGGGCGGTTCGACGAACAGCGTCGCGCCGGTCTGCGAGGCGTCGTGCACGATCCCGCCGACGACCCCGCGCGCCTCGCGACGCACGGGGATGACGTAGCGGCCGTTGCGCACCGTCACCGACATGTCCGGCACGCCCTGGTGCGCATCGAGCTTCGACATGATCCGCTCGAGCAGTCGGACGAGCTCACCCGCCGCGGCGCGCAGGTCGCGTCGCAAACGACGGAGCGCGGGTGAGGCCTCGTCGAGCACGGTGCCATCGTCCGCGATCGCGCGCTCGATCGCCTCCTCCACGGCGCGGACGGTGACCAGCCGCTCGGCGAGCGGTGCGAGCAACGCGGTCGCGACGGATCTCCGCTTCTCGTCGGTGAGGGACGCGCGCGTGCGGCGGGCCGAGCGCAGGAGTACGAGGCCGCCGAGGAGCTCCGTGCCGGTCCAGGGCGCGCCGGCGATGCGCAGCCGCGCCAGCGGCGCCTCGAGATCCGGGATCGGCTCGGGGCGCCAGCCATCCTCGCCTTCGATGAGCGTGTGCATCGCCCACACGCGCGCGAGCTCGCCGTCGATCCACGCGCGATCGATTCGCGGGACGAGGGTGCGCGCGCGCTCGGCCCCGAGAGCGGATGACGCGCGGTCGGCGACGAGCTGGAGGACTCGAGGCAGCTCGATGACCGCGAGCGCGTGGGTGTTCACCCCGCCCCGCCGAGCTCCTCGCGCACGATCGCGTTGATGCGGTTCCCCTCGGCGCGTCCCTTGAACTGCGGCATGACCTTGCCCATCACGGCGCCGATGTTGGTCGCGCCGGCGGCGATGGCTGCGCGGACGGCGGTGCGCAGCTCGTCATCGCCCACCTGCGCGGGGAGATAGGGCTCGAGCATCGCGATCTCGGCGCGCTCGCGAGAGGCGAGATCCTCGCGGGCTCCCTTCTCGAACGCGGCGACCGATTCGCGGCGGCGCTTGATGCCGCGCTGGAGGATCTCCCGCACGTCGTCGTCGGAGAGGTCGCGCAGGAGCTCGATGCGGCGATTCTTGAGATCGGCAAGCACGGTCGAGAGCAGCAGCGTGCGCGCCTTGTCCTGCGCTTTGCGCGCCGCCGTCAGGTCCCCCTGCAGCCTGTCCAGCAGCTGGGCCGGTGACATCAGTGTCGGGTCCGACGATTCTTGCGGATCGCAGCGTTCGCCTTCCGCTTCTTCCGCTCACTCGGCTTCTCGTAGTGCCGGTGCTTGCGGAGATCGGAGAGGATGCCCGCCTTCTCGCACTTCTTCTTGAAGCGCTTCAGCGCCCGCTCGAAGTTCTCATCGTCGTGGATGATGACTTCCGACAAGAGCTGTGCCCCCCCTTGGTGGCGGTCGACGCCGGCTGGAGGTTGGCCTGGGGTGGAAAAGCGGTTCAACCTAAGGAGGTAAGCTTCATGGTGTCAAGAAGATCGGAGGGGAGGAGCCTATCGCGGCGGTGGTCGCCGAGCTTCGCCCTTTTTCCTGCCGCCGTCCTGTTGTCGCGCCGTGCATCATGGCGCCAGTCGTCAGTGGCGTCGTGCGGCATGGCGCAGTGGCACGTTGACTCGCTGTCGTCGGTTGACG
>CAYLPM010000279.1:0-4266 GCA_964385525.1 uncultured Gemmatimonadaceae bacterium | reverse complement strand
CGCCGTGCGACCGCGATCGTGGCGCTGCTGTTCGGCGCGGCCTCGCTGCTGCTCGCGCTGATGGCGGTCTACACGATGCTGGCCCAGAGCGTCGCGCGCCGGCGTCGCGAGATGGGCATCCGCCTCGCGCTCGGGGCTACGGTCCGACAGATCGAGGCGGTGGTCGTCGGACGCGGCCTGGCGTGGACGCTCGGCGGCGTCGCTGCCGGAGTGCTCCTCAGCCTTGCCGCGACACGGTTGCTCGAGGGGCTGCTGTTCGGCGTTGCGCCTCGCGATCCGGGTGTGCTCGCGGCGACGGCGGCGGCCGTGCTGCTCGCCGCCGCGCTGGCATCGTGGATCCCCGCACGAAGGGCAGGACGCGTGGATCCCGCGCTGTCGCTTCGGGAGATGTAGCGACACGGGATCAGTGTGCTGATTCCGATTTCTTCCTGGCGTGAACCTGATCGAACCGCAGAGGATCGCAGAGGTGGGCGCGGAGGATCTCTGCGTTCCTCTCCCTTTCTCTGCGTCCCCTCTGCGGTCCAATGTCGGGTGCCCTGCGCGGCTATCCCGACGAAGGAAGCGCTCCTAGCGCGACGCCAGATCGCCGATCGCGCCCGCCAGCGTGCGGATCTTCGCCGCCTCAGTGCCCCGTGCCTCGCCCTGAAGCTCGGACGCGAGTCTCGTCAGCGCATCACGGCGCGATGCACCCGACGAGCGCTCGGCGCCGGTCAGCGCCTGACGTACCGATGCGATCCGGGCCGAAGCCAACCCGCCGGACCGCGCGAGCTGATCCACGTACGCCCGCGCCAGCGCGAAGCTCGCGGGCCACTCGAACCGGACCTGCATCTGCGGATTGAAGTGGTCGAGCCGCACGGTCTTCGCCGCATCGATCTCGTTCTGCGACAGCAACTCGCTCGCCGTCAACTCCATGATGTCGAGTCCGCGCGCGATCTCCGAGCTCACGATCACGCCGTTGTACCAGTAGGCCGACCACGAGCCCGCCATCTGCGATTGATTCGGGTTCACCGGCCCGCGATCGAAGAACGCGATCTCCACCGGGCGCTCGGGGTCGGTCCAGTCGAACACCGACACGCCGCCCTGGTACCACGACTGCACCATCACATCGCGCCCCGGGATCGGGATCATCGAGCCGTTGTGCGCCACGCAGTTCTCGAGTGACGTCTGCGCCGCCGGCAGCTTGTAGTAGCTCTCGAAGTTCAGCCGGCGGTTCGCGATCGTGAAGATCGCGTTCGCGCCCCACTCCGGCCGGTCGGTCGCGCGGCACTTCGGTCCGCCGCCGCCGCCCCACTCGTCGGTGAACAGCACCTTGCTTCCATCGTTGTTGAAGGTGGCCGAGTGCCAGTAGGCGAAGTTCGAGTCGGCCGCCGCTTCGATCCGCACGGGATGCGCCGGATCGCGGATGTCGAGCAGCAAACCGTATCCCTCACACGCGCCGCCGGCGAGTCCGATCGCCGGGAACACGGTGATGTCGTGGCACTGAGTGGGCCCAGGTCCTTCGCCCGGCGTCGATTCCTCCATGCCGAACATCCGCATCACGATGCCGGGCAACGCCTCGCGCAGTGCGGCGCTGTCGGCGGCCGTCGGCGTGCCGGTGCCCCCCCGCTCGCGGACGATGCTGTCGAGAAGCGGAATCGCGAACTGCGCCGGCACCGGGATGGTCTGGCCCTGAATGCTGACGACGAACTGACCCCGCGCCCGGGCTGCCTCCATCGCACGCTCGGCGGCAATGCTGTCCTCGGGCGCGTCGCCGTGCGTCGGCGGCGCCACGAGGCCGGTGAAGATGCGCGGCGAGCTCACGATCGCCGCCCGCTCGGGATTCGCCAGAGGCACCCGGATCACCTCGATCCGGAAGAGCGCCGAGTTGGGGTCGTCCTCCGGCGACGCCCGGATGCAACCGGGGAGCTCGTTGGGCGAGCGGACCGGCGACGAGCCGGAAACGTAGACGTACACATTCTCGGCGTCGTCCGGATCCACGAGGACCGTGTGCGTGTGGGAGCCCCTGCACGTCTGCACGTTACCGACGTTCCGCGGATTGTCGATGTCGCTGATGTCGAAGATGCGAATTCCGCGCAGGCGCTCCGTGCTCACCGTGTCCTGTACGCCCTGCGTCCCGCAGTCGAGGCGCGCGGCGAGATCCTCGCCTGAGACGAACAAGAGATTGCGGTAGACCGACACGTCGCTCTGCGACGCCGGGCAGACGTACGCCGTCCGCAAGGTCGGGCTGCTCGGGTTGGAGATGTTCCAGACCTGGAAGCCTCCGAAGTTCCCCTGAATCGCATAGGGGCCGAGGAACGCGAGGTCGGAGTTGATGTTGCCCTCGAATTGCGGTGGGGGCGGCGTCTTCGAGAGCACGCGCATGTTCCAGGTGGCCTCACCGGCGTCCAGCAATCCGGGGCGGAGGCCGACGCGCGGGTCCGGATTCGGTGCCACGCGCTCCGCGATGAGCGGCACGCCGTCGACGATGATCAGCGGTCCGCCGGTCCCGGGTGCCGGGGCGGAGTCCGATGTGGTGGCCGAGGTGGCACACCCTGCAGCGACCACGGCCGCGAGGACGAGCGAGAGCGGGCCGTGGACGGTGGCGCGCGGTTGTGCGCGTGTGTGGGGAGCGGTCATGGTGGATTCCTCCGTGGGACGATCTGAAGCGCGTGCACCTGTGTGCGACCTCGAAATCTTACCGTCGGCCCGCTTTGGCGCTATGGTATCGCCGAACCAGGCGACTTTGCCGCAGATGCTGGAGTCGTCCGGTGTCCGGACGACGTTCATCACCCCTGACCGGGAGATCGCCCATGGTTCCGCTGCTTTCGCTGTGGCTGCCCATCGTGGTCTCGGCCGTCCTCGTCTTCATCGTGAGCTCCGTCATCCACACGGTACTCGGCTATCACCGCAACGACTTCGGCAGACTTTCGAACGAGGACGCGGTCATGACGGCGCTACGGCCGTTCGATCTGCCGCCGGGCGACTACGTCATGCCGTACGCCGGCTCCACGGCCGCGATGAAGTCCGCCGAGTACACACAGAAGCTGAACGCCGGTCCGGTGGCATTCATGACCGTGCTTCCGAAGGGCACCTTCAACATGGGCACGGCGCTCGGGTTCTGGTTCGGCTACACGCTCCTCGTCGGTATCTTCGCCGCGTACATCGCCGGGCGCGCGCTCGCGCCGGGCGCCGAGTACCTCGAGGTCTTCCGCTTCGCCGGTACGACGGCGTTCGTGGGGTACTCGCTCGCGCTCATGCAGGGCTCGATCTGGTACCACCGCAGCTGGCGCGCGACGCTCGTCTCGATGGCCGATGGACTCATCTACGGGCTGTTGACCGGCGGGACGTTCGGATGGCTCTGGCCGGCGTAGCCGCCGCCCGGCGTCTCGTGCGAGCCGGGCGACCGACGTGCGATCGCCCGGTGGTGCTCCACGAACTTCTCCTGCTGCTCCGCCGCACCTACCGCGCCAACGGATGCGGCCGCAACTGGAACTTCACCACTTTGCTCGTCGTCCCCTTGCCGCCTTCCATGTGGAACGGCGCGCGGGTACTCACCGTCGCCCACAGGCCGCGACCCTTCCAGCCGGTGTTCGCGTCGTCGATGCGACCGTCCAGCCACTTCGTGTAGAACCCGAGCGGGTAGGGAACGCGAAGCACGACCCACTCGCCATCGTCGAACACGAGCAGCCCCTCCGAGGCGTTGCCGGTGTTGATCGGCACGTTGTCGCCGAGTCCGAGCGTCCCGAACTGATCGACCCAGGTGTAGTAGCTCGCTTCGGCGCTCCCGTCGTCGGTCACGCCCTGGATTTGCGGCAGTGGTTCGCGATGGAAGGTCCAGCCCTCGGCACAGTGCTGGCCGGTCGCGGTCGGTCCATTCAGCGGTCCACGGCATCTGCGCCTGTCGAAGCTCGCCAGGTGTCCGCTTGCGAGCGCGACCCAGGCCACTCCCTGGCGGTCGATGTCCATCCCCCGCGGAGAGAAGCCGTGCACCGGTGCGCCGGTCGAGTCCACCGGAAGCTCGTACAGCTCGGCGAGCGCCGTCTCGCTGGGATTCGAGCCGGGCACCAACCTGATCACGGCGCCCGGATAGCCGAGCGATGAACCCCACACCGAGCCGTCCGGCGCCGGGGAGACGGCGTAGAGCCCGGATCCAATCCGCTTGTCCTTCGCCGGATCGACCGGTTCGTTCGGCTCGACGAACTCGTCCCGGCGGCCGTTCCCGTTCGCATCGAGAATCAGCGGGGTCCAGCCCTGCGACGCCTCTTCGTCGCCCGTCTCGTCGAACAT
>CAYLPM010000278.1:0-6887 GCA_964385525.1 uncultured Gemmatimonadaceae bacterium | reverse complement strand
TCGAGACTGCAGGGGGCGCGGCCGCTGCGCGGCCGTGCCGGCGCGCCTGCGGCGCGCACGCGGAGTGGTTCCCACCCGCCCGGCCGGACACCGGGCGAGCTGCCGCGCGTGCGAGGTGTTCACCTGCGCATTCGCGGCTCGCGCCGCCGGGAACTTGGCGGGTGTGCAGTCTCCCTGCGCCCACGGCAGATCACTCACGAAGGCGTGGCCGTTCTCGACCAGTCCAAGAGATGTGTGGTCGAGATGCCCGCCAATGCGCACGGAGTCCGGCCCTGCCGGTGGGAACCACTCCGCGTGCGCGCCGCAGGCGCGCCGGCACGGCCGCGCAGCGGCCGCGCCCCCTGCAGTCTCGATGACGGTGAGCAGCCGGAAACGCGATGATCAGGGCCGCAGGCGATTCATCATTCTCGGAAACGCGATCACCTCGCGAATGTGCTGCAGCCCGCAGATCCAGGCGATGGTCCGCTCGAGGCCCAGCCCGAACCCAGAGTGCGTGAACGTGCCGTACTTGCGCAGGTCGAGATACCAGCCGTACGCTTCCATCGGAAGTCGCTCGGCCTCGATGCGCGCGAGCAGCCGGTCGTGATCATCCTCGCGCTGAGAGCCGCCGATGATCTCGCCGAATCCCTCGGGCGCCAGCAGATCGTCGCACAGCACGGTGCGCGGGTCCGCCGGATTCTCCTTCATGTAGAAGGCCTTGGCCTCCTTCGGATAGTTCACCACGAACACAGGGCGGTCGTAGTCTTCCACGAGCAACGACTCGTCTTCGGCGCCCAGATCATCTCCCCACTGAATCGCGCTCCCCTTCCGTTGCAGGACCGTCACCGCGTCGCCGTAGTCGACGCGCGGGAACGGCGCGCGCACACGCTCGAGCGGCGCGATGTCGCGATCCAGCTCGGCGAGCTCCGCGCGCCGGCGCCCGAGCACGCGCGCCACGAGGTACGCGACGAATTCCTCCTGGAGCAGGATGTTGTCGTCCGAGTCGTTCCACGCGACCTCGGGCTCGATCATCCAGAACTCGGTGAGGTGCCGCCGGGTCTTCGACTTCTCCGCACGGAACGTCGGGCCGAACGTGTAGATCTTTCCCCACGCCGCCGCCGCGGCCTCGCCGTAGAGCTGTCCGGTCTGCGCCAGATACGCGGTCCCCTCGTCGAAGTACTCGGTCGCGAACAGGCCGCTGCGCTCGCCGATGGCCGCGGTGAGGATCGGCGTGTCCACGCGCAGGAAGCCGCGCTCGTAGAAGAAATCGTGGATCGCCTGCTCGAGCTCATTGCGCACGCGCGCGATCGCCGCCTGCCGCGGGCTTCGCAGCCACAGGTGGCGATGGTCGAGCAGGAAATCGATGCCGTGCTCCTTCGGCTGGATCGGGTAGTCGAGGGGGCTCTGGCCCACGATCTCGAGCTCGGTGACGCCGAGCTCGTACCCACCGGGTGCGCGCGCATCCGCTCGGACGTCCCCCGTGACCGCCAGCGACGTCTCCAGGGTCAGCTCGCCGAAGCGCGCCCAGCTTTCCGGTGCGACGGCGTTCCGGACCAGGACGGCCTGGAGTGTGCCCGTGCCGTCGCGCAGTACGATGAAGGCTACTTTCCCCGAGGAGCGCAGGTGCGTGACCCAGCCGCGCACGGTGACCGCCGCCCCTTCATGGCGCGACAGCTCCGCGATTCGAGCAAACGTGGATGCCATTGACTGATAGGAAGTTACGTCGTTTCCCCCGTGGCCGCGGCAAGCTATCGAGCATGCGGTGGACTGTCAACCGACCGGCCGTTGTCGTCGCCGGTGCGATCGCGCTCGCCCTCGGTGCCGCCTGCACGACGCACTTCCGCGATGTGCCGCGCACCGGCTCGCAGAACGTCGGCGAGTATCTGGGGGCGCCGACCCGTGCGCCCGCGGCCGACATGGTGGTCGATACGGCGCCGGCGCTCGTGTGGCAGTCGGAGGACATTCGAGGCACCATCGGCGTGCCCGCCATCGGCGAGCGCGTCGCGGTCATCTCCAGTGTGGATCGCTGGATCTACGCCCTCGACACGCGCACCGGGGAGGCCTACTGGCGCCACCGGGCGCCTGGAACGATGGGTACCGGCCCACTCATCGCCGGCGGGACCGTGCTCGCCGCGACGCAGGGCAACGACGGCGAGCTGATCGCCCTCGATCTCGTCACGGGCAAGCGCCGGTGGCAGGCGGAGGTCGGCGACGTCGCCTCCCCCCTCGTCGTGCACGAGCAAGCGGTGTACGGCGCCACGCAGTCCGGGACGGTGTTCGCGTTCGCGATCGAGAACGGTGCGCGCCTCTGGATGGTCGGCGGCGTCCCGACGCGGTCCGGACCGGTGATCATCGGCGAGCATCTCGTCGTAGCGACGCTTCGCGACTCGCTGGTGGTGCTGCGGCCGGCCACCGGCCGCCTCGTGGCTCGAGCCGCGCTCCCGTCCACGACGATCGCCCCCCTGGCGCTGATCGACGATTCCACGGTCGCGCTGGCGTCGCCGGCCGGAGAAGTGCTGGCGCTGGAGATTCCTTCGGGCGCCGTCCGGTGGCGCGTTCCTGCGCCCGCACCCATATTCGGCGCTCCGGTGACGGCGCGCGACACCGTGTTCGCCCTGAGCAACGATGGCGTGCTCCTCGCCATCCCCGCTCGCGATCCCGGCGGACTCGTCAGCACCCCGCTGGGCGGTCTGAGCGTGGCGGCCCCCGTGATTCTGCGCCACGGCGTGCTCGTTGCATGGATCGACGGCAACGTGATGTATTTCGATCGGGTGGCCGGGCGCCGCGTCTGGATGCGCCGAGCCGGTGGAGAGCTCCGTCACCCGCCGATCGTGGCCAATGGCCAGATCGTGGTGGCGCCGATCCTCGGTGAAGTGTTGAGCTTCCGATGACCAACCAGCCCGTGTTGCTAGCGCTCGCGATCGCCCTGCTCCCCGCCGCGACTCTGGGAGCCCAGGGGGCTCGCGACCTCCCCGCTCGTGATCGCGCGGCAGCCCTCGCGAGCGCGATGCCGGCCATCGACTCCGTGGCCCGGGCGGCCGTCGCCGCCATGACGCGTGAAGCGCCGAACGACGCCGCCGCCGAAGCGCGCCGACTCGACGAGCGCCAATGGGTTGGCCGCGCGAAATGGACGCTCCTCGCCGCCGCCGCCGCCTTCGGCGGCTATGCGCTGGCCAACAGCCGAACCGAGCACACCGACCGTCGCGCGCAGCTCGGCATCCTCGGGGGTCAGATCAGCCTCCTCGGCAGCGTCGGGCTGTTCATTTACGATCTCAGGGCCGATCACGAGACGCCGGAGAACATCCCCTTCGAGCAGAGCGTGACGGCAGACCCACCCGCCGGCGGGAGTGGAGCACGCAACGAGCCCTGACCCGCTGAGCGGGCGATGAGCATTCGGAACAGGCTCGCGCTCGGCATCGTCGCGATCGCGCTGGTCCTCACTGTCCCGCTGCTCTCCGCGCTCCGCGCCCTGGAGCGCCTGCGTTCGGAGATCAGCGTATGGAGCGATCAGGACTTCGCCGCCTCGCTGCTGCTCGGCCGCATGCGCGCGTCGACGGAGGAGCTGCGCCAGGCGGAGACGGCGCTCGGCATCGACCTGACGGAGGAGACTCGGGCCGCCTTCGCGGCCGAAATCGCCGAGCTCACGGCGAGAGCCGACTCACTCAGCGCGTACACCGCGGATTCGGCCGCGCGCATCGTGCAGCGCGCGGTCGACGAGATCGAGATCGTCTCGGGACCTCAGTTCGCCGCGGCGCGCGCCGGACAGGTCGATCTCCTCGACAGCCTGACGATCCATGATTTTCGCCCCGCGCTGGTCCGCGTCGAACAGGCGATCGGCAATGCGGAGCGGGCGCTCGGAGCGCGCACACGCGATCGCGTCACGAGAGTCGCGGCGGCGACCGAACGGGCCTGGGAGATGTCCGCCCTCATGCTCATGCTCGCGACGGGGCTCGTGGCCGCCATCGCCATCTGGCTCACGCGCTCGGTGAGTCGTCCGGTGCGCGAGCTGGAAACCGGGATGCGGTGCGTGGCCGATGGCGACTTCGAGCACCGGCTGCCGATCCGCACCGATCGTCCGGACGAGTTCGGGGAGCTGGCCACGAGCTTCGAGACGATGGCCGCGCAGCTCGCGCAGCTCGACCGGATCAAGGCCGAGTTCATGTCCGTTGCGTCGCACGAGCTCAAGACCCCGCTCAACGTCATCATGGGCTACCTCCAGCTCCTGGACGAGGGACTCTACGGCGAGCTCTCGCCCAGGCAGCGCGAGATCTGCGGCACGCTGCGCACGCAGGCGGGCAGCCTCGCGCGCCTCGTGCATCAGCTGCTCGACGTGAGCCGCTTCGAGGCGGGCGGCGCCCACGTGGAACCGCGCGACATCGTCCTCGCGGCATTCCTCGACGATCTGGAGCGCGCCTTCGACGTGCTGGCGCATCAGCGTGGCGTGAGCTTCCGTATCGCGACCTGCGAAGTGCTGCCGCCCACAGTCCGATGGGATCTGGACCGGATGAACGAGGTCCTCGGCAATCTCCTGTCGAACGCCTTCAAGTTCACGGAGCGCGGCGGCCGGGTCGAGCTCGCGGTCGACCACGTGCGCGATGGTGATTCGGATGGCCTGCAGCTCGTGGTCCGCGATACGGGCGCGGGGATTCCCACGGAGCAACTTCCACACGTGTTCCAGAAGTTCTTTCAGGCCGACAATCAGGAGCAGGCAGCGCACGCGGGAACGGGGCTCGGGCTGGCGATCGCGAAGCAGATCGTGGAGGCACACCACGGCAGCATCGTCTGCGAAAGCGCGGTCGGCGAGGGTACCACGTTCACGATTCTCATTCCGGTCGCGGTGGACGTGCCGGTACGGCTGCCCCGCCCTGCACTCATCGCGAGCGAGGTCACATGAAAGTCGGACGAGGTGTCGATCGGAGCGCGCGAGGCCGCGGCACGCCCGCGCGATCTCTGACGCGATGGCTGACGTGGCGGCTGTGCTCATGGCGGACGCGGGAGGCTGGTCCTCGGTTTCTCCGGGATGCGCGCCGCGGGCGGGCGCCGGCTCTGGGCATCGCGATCGCCGTCGTCGGCCTCACGGCCTGCGCGCAGCAGTACCGCATGGACACGCTGTCCCGGCCCGAGCATTGGGCACTCGCGTTCACGACTGCGCAGCAGGCGGCGGCGGCGGGAGACTACGTGCGCGCGGACACCACGCTGATGGCGTACATGCGCGCCAATCCGGGAACGCCCGAAGCGCTCGATGCGGTGTTCTGGCGGGGGATGCTCGCGATCGATCCGTCGAATCCTCAGGCGTCCGCGACGATGGCGGTCGCGGCGTTCGACGACTATCTCCGCGGCGGCTCGACGCTCCTGCGACGGCAGGAGGCCGAGGTGATGCGGCGGCTCGCCCTCCGGCTCCCGGCGACAGCACCGGCGCACGGACCACGGCACGCGGCCGTGGCGGGCGGTGAGGTCGCCATCGAGCGCGGCGACCCGCGCGACGAGGAGATCCGCAAGCTCAAGGACGAGCTGCAGAAGGCGACGGAGGAGCTCGAGCGGATCAGACGGCGCATCGCGACGCCACCGCCAGTCGCCGACAGCACGCGCACGCCGCCGCCCGCGACGCCACCGCCGGAGGGCACCGACGGCGCCGGCACACCGCGAGCGACGACGCGATAGCCGGAGGGCACCGACGGCGCCGGCACACCGCGAGCGACGACGCGATAGCCGGAGGGCACCGAAGGCGCCGGCACGCCGTCGCTCACCCGACGCGGAAGAGCGCGAGTGACCTCGCGTACCGCTCGCCGAGCACGCGACGCAGGCCGGCGTGTTCGGGGCGCTGGAGCTCGGGATCCCGGTCGAGAAGGTCCGTCGCGGCCGCACGGGCCTGGGCGCTGAGCACTTCGTCGCGCAGCGGATCCGCGATCTGGAACGTCGGCACGCCGCTCTGACGCTCGCCGAACAGGTCGCCCATCCCGCGCAGCGCGAGGTCGGCGCGCGCGATCTCGAACCCGTCCTCCGTGCCGACGAGGATCCGGAGTCGCTCCGCCACCTCGGGACTGACATCGCCGAGCAGGATGCACCAGCTCTGATCGGCGCCGCGTCCCACGCGCCCACGCAACTGATGGAGCTGCGACAGCCCGAAGCGCTCGGGATGCTCGATCAGCATCACGGTCGCATTCGCGACGTCGATGCCGACCTCGATCACCGTCGTCGCGACGAGGACATCGATCTCGCCATCGCGGAAGCGGCGCATCACCGCGTCGCGCTCGTCCGCCGGAATCCGTCCATGCAGCAGCGCGACGCGCCGCCCGGCGAACGGCCCTTCGGCCAATGTGCGGTACATCGTGGTCGCTGCCATTAGATCCGACTTCTCCGACTCCTCGATCACCGGACACACGACGTAGGCCTGTCGCCCCAGTCCGACCTGGCGTTCGATGAATCGCAGCACCCGGTCACGGGCCGAGTTGGGACGCAGCGCCGTCTGCACTGGCTGCCGGCCCGGCGGCCGCTCGTCCAGGGTGCTGAGATCGAGGTCGCCGTACAGTGTCAGCGCGAGCGAGCGCGGGATCGGGGTGGCGCTCATGAGCAGTACGTCCGGCATCTCGCCCTTGGCGCCGAGCGCCGCACGCTGCTCCACGCCGAAGCGGTGCTGCTCGTCGATGATCGCGAGTCCGAGCCGGGCGAAGTGCGTCCGCTCCTGGACGAGCGCGTGCGTTCCCACGGCGAGTACCGGAGCCTCCCCAGCGAGCCGCTCCGCGGCGAGCGTCCGTTCGCGCACGGAACGGCTCCCCGTCACCAGCACCGGCTCGATGCCGAGCGGGGCGAGCAACGCGCCCATGGTCCGCGCGTGCTGCTCGGCGAGCAGCTCCGTCGGCGCCATCACCGCGGCCTGCCAGCCGTTCTCCAGCGCCAGCACCGCGGCG
>CAYLPM010000277.1:0-1897 GCA_964385525.1 uncultured Gemmatimonadaceae bacterium | reverse complement strand
CACGGCCATACTCGTTCTGACCGCCGCCGTCGATCCCCTCGAGGCACAGCAGCAGCAGGCGCCTCCCGTAGCGCGGATCACGCTCGAGGAGGCCAGGACCGCGCTCGACTCGGTAGAGGCCGAGGCTCGCCGCAACGGCTGGAACCTCGCATTCGTGATCAGCGACGCCGAGGGCACGCCGATCTACCTGCGTCGGATGGACGGCGTGCCGAAACGGGACTACGACGTCGCCATGAACAAGATCAGCACGGTCATCACGTCGGGGATGCACACGGCCGACTATGCCGCGGCGGTCCGCGCCGGAACGAGACAGCCCATCGAGGGCGCGCTCACGTTCGAGGGAGGCCTGCTGCTGCGGCGCGGCGGTCAGGTGGTGGGCGCGTTCAGCGCGAGCGGCGCGCGCGGCTCCGAGGACGCCCAGGCAGTGCGCGCCGGGATGGCGGCCATCGGCATCCAGCCGTGACCGTCCTCTGGCCGCTCTCGCAGACGGCGGTGGCGGGGCCGAGCCCTCAGTGGCCGTGCGAGTGACTGGCGCTGCGATAGTGCTCGCGCAGCAGATCGCGGCCGAAGTCGCCGTCGAAGTCGCGCCAGACGGTGTGGATGTGGTTCACGTCGTTCTGCGTATTGTCGTACTCAACGAGGAAGCTCGGCCCCTGGATGCGGTAATAATGCGCCTCGCCAGGCCGTGTCGAGCCCGCCCACGCGAACGCGACCTCGGCGAAATCCGTCCCCTCGAGCGCCGCGCGGCGACGGGCGGCGAGCGGCTCGGCCATCCGGCCGAGGTACACCTCGAGCAGCCGGACGAGGATCGCGGCCTGCTCCGGCCGGAGCTCGGTCACGCTGATCCCGATCGGCGACAGCGGTTCGACGCGCGCGGCATTGCCGGTCACGATGTCGCGCGGTGCCGCTGCCGAGATGAGCGCGCGGGCGCGCTGGCGCTCGTCGAGCGAGAGGACCAGCTCTCGGCCGATGTCCTCCTCATCCGCCAGCGCGCGAAGTCCCTGGCGCGCGCCGCTCCGCACCTCGGCCGGGTTCGCGCCGAAGAACGCCGGAGCGGTGGCGATCAGCGTGTCCCGGACGAGCGTGAAGTTGAGCGAGAGGTGGTGTCCTTCGGCCCGGAAGCCCCATGGCGCCGCAGGTGACGGTGTGCCGAAGATGCTGAAATAGTACAGCTCGGGATCGCGAACCGCCGGGTTCCCGCCCATCTCGCGCAGGACGAGCTCGAGCTCGATGATCGTGCTGGCCGTGAGATAGCCGCGCTGGCTGAGTCCCGCGCGGAGAATGTCGCGCGCCAGCTCGCGCTGCTGTACGGACATCTCCTTGAGCGTCAGGCCCCGCCGCGCCCGCGGCACGAAGTGCCAGTTGAGGCGTTCGGCGTCCTCGAACTCGAACAGCGCCTTCGACCGCTGCTCCGGCTCGAGACTCGTCAGAAACGCCTCCGCCGCCTGCAGCATGTCGGCAAACTCGTACACGGGCGATGGTCCAACGGGTTCGGCGTCGGTCTCGCCGTGGAGAACCGCGGAGCCGGCGAGTGCAGCCGCGAACGTCAGCAGAAGGATGAGGGGAACCGCCCATCTGCTGCTGATCATGGCCCGTCTCCCTGAAGGGTTGGAACGAATACGTTCGACATTGCTGTCCATCTCCACGATGCACCTTCGGAGGGCGGACGGCCAGCGCATCGCGGGCTTCGCGGCGGATGATCCTCGGATCGGCTACTCCACGCGCATAGCCACTGTAGGCTCCACCCGGAGCGCGCGCCGCGTTGGGACGACGCAGGCGAGCAGGCACACCCCCAGCCTGAACGCCGCGTAGGCCGCGAGCAGCGCGACCTGACCTGCCGAGAGTCCGATCGGCGAGTCCGCGGACTGAGTGGTGCGGGACAAGACGAGTTGGCCGA
>CAYLPM010000276.1:0-3321 GCA_964385525.1 uncultured Gemmatimonadaceae bacterium | reverse complement strand
CTCGCGCACATGGGACACGATACGGCTGACGGCTTCCTGCGTTGGCGCCGCGTCGAGCGCGCCATCAGGGTAGCCGAGGATCGCTACGCTCGTGACGCCCAGTATATCTGCCGCAGCGCGAAGCTCCTGCTCACGGATCCGTCCCACCTCGGCATCCGTCGGCCGGTCCCTGTTATCGAAGTAGCGGCCGTGCTCCCCCCGCGTCGCGGTCACCAGAAATGTCTGGACACCCTCCGCGGCGTAATGTGCGAGTGTGCCGCCGAGTCCAAACGACTCGTCGTCGGGATGTGCAAGAACGGCGAGCAGTCGAAGGGGGTCGGACATGCCCTAACATGGCAGTCGTGCGTCCCCGGGAAAAGGGCGCGCATCGAGAGAAGCGCTGAACATCTGTGGACTCGCGAACGCCTGTCTTCCTTTCGCCGCGTCCAGCGTCTCGCGTAGATTCCGCGCATGGAAGCGAGCGACATACAGAGCGGGTATCACGGTGATGGCGATCGTGCGCCGTGCACCACGCGCGCCGGGCACGTGGCACTCGTGGGACGCCCCAATGTGGGCAAGTCGACGCTGATGAATGCGCTCGTCGGGGAAAAGCTCAGCATTGTGACACCGAAGGCGCAGACGACGCGCGAGAGCGTGACCGCCATCCTGACGACTGCGTCAACGCAGGCGATCTTCGTGGATACGGCCGGCCTGCTGGAGCCGAAGTACGCACTTCAGCGCGCGATGCACGAGACGGCGCTGGAGGTGATCGGGGACGCGGACCTGGTCCTGTTGCTGCTGGACGCGACCCGGCCGGCGGAGGTGCCGCAGGCGGGTACGGTGCTGGATGCGATCCGACGGCGGCGTGATGCCATGATTGTGGTAGTCAACAAGATAGATGAAGGTACCTCACATGATGTCGAGGCGCTGAATTCCTGGTCGGCAGATACGCTCGGCCTTGTGCCGCGAGCGATCTCGGCTGTCGCCGGAGACGGTGTGGATGCGTTGCGCAACGCCATCGAGGCCGGCCTCCCGGAGAATCCGTTCTTCTATCCCGAGGACGAACTTGCGGTACAACCGGTTCGTTTCTTCGTGACGGAGCTGATCCGCGAGACGATCTTCGAGCTGTACGAGCAGGAGGTGCCGTACTCGTCGATCGTGCGGGTCGAGGAGTATCGCGAGGCGGACGATCCGGTGTTCATTCGCGCCACGGTATACGTGGAGCGCGAAAGCCAGAAGCCCATCGTGATCGGGAAGGGCGGCGCCGGCATTCGCGAGCTGGGCAGACGCTCGCGCGAGAAGATCGAGGCGTTCATCGGCGCCCGGGTCTATCTCGACCTGTTTGTGAAGACGCTTCCGAACTGGCGCGCGAAGCTGGGCACGCTACGTTACCTCGGGTATCGGCTGCCGCCGTCGATGGAACATGAGGAGCCGCACGAGGAGGAGCAGGTTCGACCCCGGAACGACAGGCCGCGCGGCTCCGGTGCGGGGGGAGGCGAGCGGACGCCGGATGGGCAGAGTCGTGGCAGGAAGGGAAAGCCGTCCCGTGGATCGTCTGCGGGGAAGTCTGGGACGCGGCCGCGCGGTGCGTCGAAATCTGGAAAGCGGCCGCACGGTGCGCCGAAAAAAGGAGAGTGAATGCTGGACCAACGATTGCTCGAGATACTGGTTTGTCCGAAGTGCAAGGGCGAGCTGGAGTATCGCCGGGACGCCGACGAGCTGGTATGTCATTCCTGCCGTCTGCGCTACGAGGTGCGGGACGGTATCCCGATCATGCTGATCGACGAAGCGAAGCCATTGAACGGCACCTGAGCTCTTGCCTCTGGACCCGCAGGCGATCGTAGACTACCTCCGCACGAAGGCGGGCCGGCCCCTGAAGGCGCAGGAGCTGGCGAAAGCGCTCGCGGTACCTGCGGGCGACTACGCTGAGTTTCGCGATCAGCTGCAACGGCTGGAGCAGGACGGCGTGTTGTATCGCGTGCAGCGGCAGCGGTACGCGGCGCCGGAACGAATCAACCTCCTGACGGGCCGGCTTCAGACCACCCGCGGCGGCGCGGGCTTCCTCATCCCGGAGGATGGCAGCCAGGACGTCTTCATACCGATGCAGTCGCTTAACACTGCCCTCGACGGCGATCGCGTGGTGGTGCGAGTCGAGAGCCGGACGCGCGGCGATCGGCCGGAGGGTCGCGTCATCCGCGTGCTCGACCGCGCCCGCGACACCGTTGTCGGCGTTTTCCACAATGTCAAGGCAGGGCGCGCGAAGCGCTCATCGCACGGGTTCGTGGTGCCGGAAGATCGCAAGCTGCCCTGGGACGTGTTCGTCGCGCCGGGCGGTGGCGGGGACGCTGCGGAAGGCGACATGGTGGTGGTCCGCATCACCGACTGGGGCAGTGGCCATCGCGGGCCCACGGGCGAGATCGATGAGGTGCTCGGCCGGCCCGGCGAGGCGGGAGTGGATGTGCTCGCGATCATCCGGGCGCACGGACTGCCGACCGATTTCCCGTCGGAAGTCGAGCAGGCGGCCGAGGCGATCCGGTCGCGGGGCGTGACGAAGGATGACATTGCCGGGCGCGAGGACCTGCGCGCTTCACTCATCTTCACGATCGACCCGGCCGACGCGAGGGATCACGACGATGCGCTTTCCATCGAGCGTCGCGGCACGGGGTGGCGCGTCGGGGTCCACATCGCGGACGTCGCCCATTACGTGCGGGAGGGCGAGGTCATCGACCGTGAGGCGGCCGCGCGGGGCACGAGTGTCTACCTGGTGGATCGCGTCGTACCCATGCTGCCCCACCCGCTGTCGTCGGATATCTGCTCTCTCGTTCCCGATGCCGACCGGCTCACCCTCTCTCTCTTCGTGGATCTCGGGGCGGACGGCGCGATCGAAGGCCAGCGTCTCGTCCGCGGCGTCATTCGAAGCAGGCACAAGCTCGCGTACGAGGATGCGCAGGCGGTGCTCGATGACACCCTGAGCATTGACGGCGAAACTGACGAAGCACTGAGGAATCTGCGCGACGTCGCTCGTCTGCTGCGTGGCGCGCGCAACGCCCGTGGCAGCCTCGACCTCGATCTGCCGGAAGCCCGTGTGGTGCTCGGCGAGGGCGGTGAACCGACGGACATCCTGCGCGTCATCCGGCTCGAGAGTCACCGCCTCATCGAGGATTTCATGCTCCTCGCCAACGAGGTGATCGCCCGGCGAGGGATCACCTCGAAGGTGCCCTTCATCTTCCGCGTCCACGAACCTCCCGAAGCCGGCAGGATGGAGCAGCTGCGCGAGTTCGTCGCCTCGTTCGGCCACCGGCTGGGCGGGAAGACCGGCTCGCCGACGCCGCACGATCTCCA
>CAYLPM010000275.1:0-8642 GCA_964385525.1 uncultured Gemmatimonadaceae bacterium | reverse complement strand
ACGTACGGCGCCGAGAAGGAGCCGAGGGAGCTCATGAACACGAGCAGCATCGCGCCGGCGATCGCCGGCGTGAGCAATGGCAGCGTGATGCGCCGGAGTCGCAGGCCGCGTCCGGCGCCGAGCCCCGCCGCCGCCTCGTCGAGCGAGCCGTCGAGGCGCTCGAGGCCCGCGGATACGAGCAGGAAGACGTAGACGTACATCGTGTATGCGTGCACGACGATGATCGCCCAGAGTCCGGTGAAGCTCCACGGCGAGCGCTCGAGACCGAGGAGCATCTGAACGGTTCGCGTCACGACGCCGCTCTCCCCGTAGAGAAAGAGGAAGGCGACGACTCCGACGAGCGGTGGGAGCGCGGCCGGCAGCGTCGCCACGGCGGCGAGCACGGAGCGTCCGCGAAACTCCACGCGCGAAAGCAGAAAGGCGAGCGGAATGCCGATCAGCGTCGCGGCGACGACGGAGGCGACGGAGATGATCAGGGTGCTCGCGAGCGCCTCCCGGTCGGCCGGGCTGGCGAAGAATTCGCGCCAGTGCGCCAACCCGCCCTCGAAGCTTCCGCCGATGACGTACAGGTTGGGATAGACGACCGCCCAGAGGAGCACGAGAAGGACCGGCAGGGCGAGCAGCCACGTCGCACGCGACGCCGCGCGTCGGACGCGCGCGCTGCCGCCCTGCGCCAGGCGTGCGGCGCCCTCGGGCGTCGGAATGACCCGCGTCGTCACGGCTCGGAAGCCACCACCGCCACCGGCTCGCGCGCGATCCGCACCGACACGCGCTCGCCCTCGCGGATGTCGCGATCGGTGCCGTAGCACTCGACCTCGACGCCGTCGGCGAGGGCGACGTGATAGGCCAGCATGGCCCCCGCGAAGCGTCGCGACACGACGGTCCCGGGCCAGGCGCCGTCCGCGTCCGGATGCCCCCGGGGCTCGAGCGCGAGCGCGTCCGGACGCAGCACCGCACTGACGCGCCCGTCGGGCACGCCCTCGGGGGGCAGCGATGCGGCGACACGCCGCTCGACGCCACCCACCTCGAGCGTGATCGTCCCATCCTCGAGGCGGCCCGGAATGAGCGTCGCCCGGCCGATGAACTCCGCGACCTCGCGCGACGCGGGTCGGTCGTACAGATCCTCCGGCGAGCCGACCTGCAGCAGCTGCCCGCGCCGGATCAACGCCACGCGGTCGGCGATGGCGAAGGCGTCCTCCTGGTCGTGCGTGACGAAGAGTGCGGTGACGCCGAGCCGCCGCAGCGTGGCGCGCAACTCCTCGCGCATCGACCGCCGCAGCGTGGGATCGAGGTTGGAGAGAGGCTCGTCGAGCAGCAGCACGCGCGGTTCGATGATCACCGCGCGCGCGAGGGCGACGCGCTGCTGCTCGCCGCCGGAAAGCGACTGCACCTGCCGCGAGGCCGCGCCCGCGAGGCCGACGTTCTCGAGCGCGGCCTCAGCGCGCGCCAGCCGGTCGCGGCGACGGACGCGTCGGGCCTCGAGCCCGAACGCGACGTTCTCGCCGACGGTCATGTGGGGGAAGAGCGCATAGTGCTGGAACACCATCCCGAAGTCGCGCCCCTGCGGCGGGACGCCGGTGATGTCGCGCCCGTCGAGCACGATGGCGCCCGCGTCCGGCACCTCGTACCCGGCGACCATGCGCAGCGTCGTCGTCTTCCCCGATCCGGACGCGCCAATGAGCGCCAGGAGCTCTCCGCGCGCGATCTCGAGCGAAAGGTCGTCCACCGCGGCGCGACCGCCGAAGCGGCGCGTGAGGCCGACGAGCGACAGCGTGCCGGCGCTCACTGCCCCGAGCGATTCCGGATGTTGGCGTCCCAGTACCGCATCCATTCGTCCAGCCGCTCGCGCAGCAGCGCCGCATCCACATCCATCGGCCGGATCAGCTCGCGCGCCTCGCGAATCCACTCCGGGAGCGACTCCACGGTCAGGTCCGTGCGCGCGGGGATGCGCATGAACGAATCGGCGGCGACCTGCAGCGCCGGCGCCGAGGTGACGAACTCGTAGTAGCGCTGCGCGATCTCGGGGTGCTCCGTCCCGCGGACGATGCCGATCGCATCGACGAGCACCGGCGTCCCGCTCGACGGGATGATGTAGTCGACGGGAATGCTCGTGCGCGCCTGAAGCGTCGCGATGTCGGGCATGTCCCACAGCGTGATGACCCCTTCCTGCCGGCCGAGCTTCTGATAGAGCAGCGTGGGATTCAGCACGTACTCCCTGGTGTTCGCGTCGAGCCGGCGCAGCCACTCGTAGCCCGCCTCGACCGATCCGGTACGCTTCGCCTCGCGCGCGATGAGTCCGCCGAAGATCGCGCGCATGGTGCCCGACGGGATGGGATCCCTGATGATGATCCGGTCGCGCCATTTGGGATCGAGCACGTCGTCCCAGTCCTTGGGTGCCTCCTCGCGCGACACGGCCTCGGTGTTGTAGGCGATCACTTCGGGGGTGAGGTACATCCCGTACCAGTGATCCCCCGCGCCGCGCGCCTCCGCCGGCACGTGCTCGGCCCACGTCGGCGTGTAGGGCGAGAGCAGCTCCTCACTCACGCCACGGTCGAAGATCTCCGCCGGCGCCCCGAACCACACGTCCGCCTGCGGATTCGCCCGCTCCGCGCGCAGCCGGTCGAGGACCTCCTGGGACCCCATGTCGACGAACTGTACATCGACATCGGGGTTCGCGGCCTCGAAGGTCCGCTCGTAGTACACGAGCATGTCCGCACCGTGCGGCGAATAGATGGTGAGGACGGTACGGCCATCCGAGCCGGTGCAGGCGGCGAGGACGGCGACGATCAGAAGCGCGGGTCGAGGCAGAGACATTGTGCGTGGGAACCAGGTGGTCGGGCGTGGGTGCCAGCAGGAGCGATTCGTCGACGTGCGGCTCTCACGGGCGAACCGCGTCGCCCGCCCCGAGCAGATTCACGAACAATCGGGCCGCCCCCGGGTTGCCCGCCGGCAGCTGTCGGAAGAAGGCGAGCGTCGTGTAGACGTACACGCCACTCCCGTAACGCGCGACGAGGATCGGGTGATCGTTCGCCGGCTCGCCGGGGTCGTTCACCGAGAGGAGCTTCTGCCAGTCCGGAGCTGCATCCACGGGCATGTACAGCGAGCGCTCCTGCACCCATCCCGCGAAGTCGCTCGCGTCGATCCGATTGGGAGCAGTGAGGAGGGCATGATCCGGCGCGAGCATCCGCACCGGCGTCTCCTCCACCGTGACTCGCGCATGCGGCCGGCTGAGCGTGACCGGGAACGGGAGGATGCCCGGCCGCTGCATCTCGTACTGCCCGTACTGGACGACCACCGTCCCGCCCGCGCGCGCATGGTCGAGCAGGTGGTGGTTGTTCGCGGCGAGCGCCGGCTGTGCCTCGTAGGCACGCGGCCCCACGACCACCGTCCGGTAGCGGGCGAGCGACTCGCGGTCCATCGTCGCCGGGTCGATCTCCGTCACCGGGATCCCGAGCTGCCGCAACGCCGGCGCGACGTTGTCGCTCACGCCGGCGATGTAGCCCACCGTGAGTCCGGGCGGTAGTTGCACGGGCACCGCCTCGATCGCGATCGTCGCGTCGCGGTAGAGCCGCCGCGGGCCGATGTGCTCGTAATCGATCTCCGTGAACGCCGTGCGGAACGTCGCGCTTCCGCCGTCCGCGATGGCCCTGATCGCGTGCCGGCCCGGGTCCAGCCGCCCCCGCACGCGGAAAACCACGGTGCGTTGCGCTCCCGTATCCGAAAGCGATATCGTCCGCGTTGCGGGTTCGGCGCGCAATCCGCTCGGGACCTCGAGCCGGACCATGGCCGAGCGCGCACCCGGGCCGGCGGCCCGCAGCGTGACGTGCACATCACGGTCGATGGCCGCGTTGGCCGGCGCGTATTCGACCTCGCGGTCCATCGTCACCGAGATCGCCGGCGCGACGGCAACCGGTCGCCGCACCTCCCCGCGCACGGGATCGGCGTATCTGTAAATGACCGGAACCCTCGCGACCATGTGTGCATCACCAACGAAGAGCTGGACGGTCTCCCACACCCCGACAGGGCGCTGATCCTCCGAGACTCCATCGATCGGCACGGCAAACAGATCACCCCGCCGCGGCCCGGTGAGCCACCATGGATGCGTGACGCCGGCCGGCGGCAGGCTGACCTGACGCCGGTATGTGCTGTCCGCGGCGACCGTCGCCATCCTATCGCTGTTCGGACCATGCGGGAGGAGCCGCGGCGCGGAGCTCGTAACGAGCGTGATCGGCTCGATCCAGGGGTCGACGGTCAGGGGCCGGTCGCCGCGATTGTAGATCGCGACCTCGACGGCGATCAGCTCGTCGGTGGCCCAGAGCTCGCGCTCCGCCGTCGCCTCCACCAGTACACCGCTCGCGTGCAGCAGCGCGCGATTGACACGGCGCCACTGCTCGGTCACGGACCGTTGCAGATCCGGCGCCAGGGCGTTGTGCCCGACCACTCGCGCCGACAACGGGGAGAACGCGACGCACGGCGGCAGCGCGAAGATGAAGTCGCCCGGCGGCGCGCACATCCGCTCCAGCAGCCGCTGCACACGCGCGAGCGGCGGGATCACCGACCCCGGCTCGAACGCATCGTATGCGCGTAGCACAGCCTCCGTCGCGTCGGGCAGCGAATCGAGCGCGGCGCCCGCCACCGGCGTGGTGGCCAGGGCGCGCAAACGCCCCCACCCCGTGTCGATGCCCTCGAAGATCGACGTCTCCGCGCTCGCGTCTGCCGGCGCCGGAGCGCGCGTCGCCTCGCGCCGCACGTAGCCCATCACCGCTCCACGCCGCTCGAGCGTGCCGAAGCCCTGCGACTTGTGTTGCGACCGGCTCTCCGCGGCGAGCTCCGCGTACGTTCGGCCCATCAGCGGATCGTACCCGCCGACGAGAAAGCCGAGCGTCGCCTGCTGCGGATTGAAGCGCGCCGTCTGATACAGCTTTAGCGGCGTCCACCCACCCTCGCCGGCCGTCGTCGAGCGCGGAAAGCGGACCGTGTCGCCGGCGACGGCGTACGCCTCGCGCGCCATCTGACCGGACACCTGATGGTGCCCGTGTCCATCGCGCGGCGTGCCGGAGAACACGGCGATGATCAGGTGCGGCTTGAAGCTCCGCACCACCGTCACGACGTCGAGGAGGATCGAGTCCTTCGGCCAGTGGGTGTACGTCTCTTCGGCGCTCTTGGAGAAGCCGAAATCGTACGCGCGCGTGAAGAACTGTCGCGCGCCGTCGACGCGCCGGGCGGCGAGCAGCTCCTCCGTCCGGATGACCCCGAGCCCCTCGCCCAGCTCGTTGCCGATGAGATTCTGCCCGCCGTCGCCGCGCGTGAGCGAGAGGTACGCCGTCTCCACGTGGCGGCCGCGGGCCAGCCACGTGAGCAGATAGGTGTCCTCGTCGTCCGGGTGCGCGCCGATCATCAGGACGCGCGCGGTCGTGCCGATCCCGGCGATCGCATCGCCGAGTGCCGCCGCGCCGCGCTCCTGCGCAGTGGCGGCGCTCGGCCGAACGGTGGAAAGCAGCGCGACGAACGCGATCAGGTATCGGTGCACGGCCAGAAGCTCCGCTCTGGGGTCATCCGGCGCGCCGCCGCCACACCCTCACGCGCGCGCCTTCGCCTCCCGGCGCTTCGCGGCGGGGTGCGCAGCGGGCGCCAGCACGTCGGCGACGATGCGTTTCTGCTCGGCCGAGTGTGCCGCAGAGTAACCCTCGGCGGGGCTCGCGCGTTCCGGACGGCCGACATACCGGATCACGGGGGCGTTGCCGATGGTCGCTCGCAGCCGCGGGGCCACGAACGTCCACGCTCCCATGTTCTTCGGCTCCTCCTGCGCCCACACGACCTCTTCCCACGCCGGGTAGGCGTCCACGAGGCGGACGAGCGCCTCGTGCGGCCACGGGTACAGCTCCTCCACGCGGATCACCGCGACTTCGGCGGGCGGGCCCGCCGCGAGCAGGTCGTAGTAGAGCTTACCCGAGCACAGCACCAGGCGCCGCACCGCCTCGCGCGCGCGCGACGCGCGCGCGTCGTCGATGGCCGGCACGAAGCAGCCCGTGGAGAGATCCTCGAGCGCCGACGCGGCCTGCGGCAGCCGCAGGAGGCTCTTCGGCTGCATGAGAATCAGGGGACGCCGCTCGTGCTGATTGACCTGCCGCCGCAGAATGTGGAAGTACTGGGCAGGCGTCGACGGATAGGCGACGATGATGTTCCCCTCGGCGGCCTGCTGGAGAAAGCGCTCGAGCCGGGCGCTCGAGTGCTCCGGGCCCTGTCCCTCGTAGCCGTGCGGGAGCAGCAGCACGAGTCCGGAGTCCTGCCCCCACTTGGAGCGATCGGCGCAGAGGAACTGGTCGATGATCGGCTGCGCGACGTTGACGAAGTCGCCGAACTGCGCTTCCCACAGCACGAGCGCATCTTCGGCCGCCGTGCTGAAGCCGTACTCGAAGCCCATCACCGCCGTCTCGGACAGCGGCGAGTTGTAGATCTCGAACGCGCCGGCGGCCTGGGGGATGTGCTGAAGCGGCGTGTACGTCTCACCCGTGTGCACGTCGTGCAGCACCGCCTGGCGGTGCGAGAACGTTCCGCGTTCCGTGTCCTGGCCGGTGAAGCGCACCGACCGCCCGTCGACGAGCAGCGAGCCGAAGGCGAGCGCCTCGGCGTGCCCCCAGTCGATCGCGCCGCCGCCATCCTCGCGCTTCTCGGTCAGCGCAGCGCGACGACGCTCCAGCGTCTTCAGGAGCCGCGGATGCACCGCGAAGTCGGCCGGCCACGTCAGAAGCCGCTCGTTGAGCGCAATGAGTTGCTCAGCCGCGACCGCTGTCTCGCACGGCTCTGGTGGCGGCGCGGACTGCGGCCGCGCGGACTCGTGTTCGGGCCCGTGCGTGCTGCCCTGCTTCACCTCGTCGTGGATCGTGCCGAGATGGGCGGCCAGCTCGGCCTCCATCTCCTTCACCTGATCCTCGGTCAACAGGCCGTCCTGCACGAGTCGCTGCCCCCAGACCTCGCGCGGCGAGGGATGCTCACGGATCAGCGCGTAGAGCTTCGGCTGCGTGAACGACGGCTCGTCCGTCTCGTTGTGCCCGTGACGCCGATAGCCGACGAGGTCGATGAGGAAGTCCTTCTCGAATCGCTGCCGGTAGGCGATCGCGAGTCGCACCGAGAGCATGCACGCCTCGGCGTCATCCGCGTTCACGTGCACGATCGGCACCTCGAATCCCTTGGCGAGGTCGCTGGCGTAGAACGTCGAGCGCCCATCGAGGGGATTCGTGGTGAAACCCACCTGATTGTTGGCGATGATGTGCAGCGTGCCACCGACACGGTACCCGCGCAGCCGTGACAGGTTGAGCGTCTCGGCCACGACCCCCTCACCGGCGAACGCAGCATCGCCGTGAATGAGCACGGGCAGCACACGCATCTCGTCGCGCGTCCCCGGCGCGGCGCCGGGAATCCGCTGCGTCGCGCGCGCGACCCCCATGACCACGGGATCCACGAGCTCGAGATGACTGGGATTCGGCAGCAGCTCGACGGAGACCGTCTCGCCACGCGAGGTCGTGCGCGCGCCACGATAGCCGAGATGGTACTTCACGTCGCCGGTCCCGCTCTCCGCGTTCGCGTCGGGGTGGCGGCCCTCGAATTCCTCGAACACCGTTCCGTAGGGCTTCCCGAGAATGTGCGTGAGGACGTTGATCCGGCCGCGGTGCGCCATGCCGATCACGACCTCGCGCGTGCCGGCGGCGCCGGCCTGCTCGATGGCCTCGTCGAGCATCGGGATCATGATGTCCGTCCCCTCGATCGAGAATCGCTTCACGCCAAGATACGCGCGTCCGAGAAAGCGCTCGAGCCCATCGACCGCGGTGAGGCGGCGCAGAATGTCCGTCAGCGCGTCCTCGTCGAGCGGCGCCAGCAGATCGCTCTGTTCGATGGTGTGGCGGAACCACTCGCGCTCCGCCTCCTCCTCGAGGTACTCGAACTCGAACCCGACCCGGGAGGAGTAGAGTTGCCGGAGTCGCGCGACCACGTCGGCGGCCGTGCCCTCACCGAACCCGAGGGCGGCGGCGGGGACGTGTGCGAGATCGGCTTCGGTGATCCCGTGAAACTCGGGCGTCAGCTCGGCGGCACCGGGAGGCGGCGAGCCCAGTGGATCCACCGGGACGGCGAGGTGCCCGTAGTTCCGGATGGCATCGACGAGACCCGCGGCACCCGCGACGGCGCGCAGGAGCGAGGCATCGGCGGCTCCGCCCGACGACGCCGGCCCGGTACGGGTGGCCGGGTCGCCGCCGAGCCGCTCGGCAAAGCGGAAGTACTGTCTCCACGACTCGTCCACCGACGCCGGATCGCGCCGAAACGCCTCGTACTGCTCGGCGACATAGCCGTCGTTGAACGGTGAGGTGATCGGAAGCTCAGCCATGAAGGCAATTTACCCGGTCGTGGAGGGAGGACAAAGAGCAGAGAGCTGTGCCGGAATCGTACCGGAGATCCGGGACGCGCGACGCCCATCTCGGCCCATCTCCCGGCTACTCCCCCCTCGATCCGCCCGGCAGTACGAGCGTGAACACCGACCCCTCGTCCACCGCCGACTCGAGCTCGATCCGGCCACCGAGCGCCTCGGCGAGGCGGCGGGAGATGTAGAGGCCCAGCCCGGTTCCGCCGTGGCGGCGCGTGAGCTCCGT
>CAYLPM010000274.1:0-7618 GCA_964385525.1 uncultured Gemmatimonadaceae bacterium | reverse complement strand
TGTTGGGGCGGCTTCGGATACTCCTTCGCGTCGTCCCGGTCCTCGTCTTCCTCCCTCGCCGCCTCACGCTCCGCGGCCTCCTTTTCGGCGCGATACCGCTCGTACCACGAGCGCGTGATCTCCCCGGCGAGATCGCGGTTGCCGAGCCCGAACGAGAGCGCCAGCGCCAGCGCCACCGCGCCGAAGAGGATCGCGAACGCGCTCGTGACGATGTTCGTCGCGATCCCGAGCTCCTGAAGCGCCATGAAGATCGACAGCACGATCACGCCGCCGCGCCCGACGCGAGCCAGCGCCACGCCGCCGTGCACTCCCCCTGCGGAGGCCTGGATCAGTCCACCGACGAAGCCGCCCAGGACGAGGCCGAGCAGGATGATCACGATCGCCGCGATGACGCTCGGGATGTAGCTCACCAGCTCGAGAAAGACCTGGTCCAGCGACTGAAGTCCCAGCGCGTTGGCGGCCAGCAGGATCACCGCGAGCATGATGAGCCAGAACGCCACCGACGCGATGACCCGCGTCGCGTCCACGCGCGTGCCCGAGCGTTCCACCGCCTCCGTCACGCCGCCGCGCTCGAGCATGTCGTTGAGCCGAATGCGCCGCAGCACCCGGACCACCACGCGCTCGATCAACCGCGCGAGGAGATATCCGGCGAACAGGATGATGAGCGAGCCGAGCAGCGCCGGAAGGAAGTCGGCGAGCTGGGCGAGGCTGACCTGAAGCCGTTCGAGAAACGTCATCGCGGTACCGACATCTCCGGCCGACGCGTGCGTGACCTGCGACGGAAGCGCAACGAGGGGGAATTCGTGCTCCGGTTTCTCGCGAACTCACGCCGGGGACTCGAACGCCGCACCTCAGAACTTCAGCGAGATGATCGGGAATGTACCGCGTGCCCCCAGAGCCGCCATTGCCAGCCCGGTCGGGTTGATGTCGAAGCGGGAGAACGGCGAGCCGCGATCGAAGCCGGGCTCGACATAGCCCTCGGTCAGCCAGAAGCCGGCCACCGCACCGGCCGTGGCGATCCCGCGGGCCATGCCCTCGTTGTCGCCATCGTCGTCGAGCAGGGCGTAGAGCCCGGCGCCCATCAGCGCTCCCGCGCCCGTTCCCAGCGCGAGCAGATTGGCCTCGCCCAGCGTCATGTCGAGCCGGCGGACGTTGATGTAATTGCCGAGCCCCACGCCGACCAGGAATCCGGAGATCACGGCGGCAGCCTCGGCCCCGTCGCTCGTCTCACCGCCGGCCACGAGCGCGCTCGCGCCGAGCAGGCCGATCCCGCCGGTGACCCACAGCGACCGCACGTCGCCCTCGGTCACGTTGTACGGGACGAACCGCGGGTAGAGGGCACCGAGCTGATAGCCGACCAGCCCCGCCCCAGCCAGTACGCCGGCCTCGCTCCGCGTCGGATAGTCATCGTTCTCACCGTCATCGCCGTCGAGGCCATCGCGCGCGTAGATCTGACCGACCAGCGTCATCAGCGCGATCGCGTCCGCGCCGAATCCGGTCGCCGCCGCCTCATCCACGCTGCGCCCGCGCCCGAGGCGGAGTCCGAGCGCCGTACCACCGATCCCGGCGATGAAGCTCCCCGCTCCGATCCAGCGGTCGTTTCCGCCCAGCGCGTACGCGGCCCCCGCGCCAATCAGCGAGCCGCGCGTCGCGAAGTGCGTCGCGTAGGAGTTCTGCGCATCGCTGATCTCCATTCGTCGCGTGAGCTCGGATGCGGCGAAGAAGCTCCCGCCCGCGGCGAGCAGATACGCCGCCGTCATCCCGGCCGCGTCATCGGTGATCGCGTACGCGAAGCTCGGCCCGTAGAACAGCACGCCGATGATCGTCTGATTGCGCACGAACGCGTTGTTGCGGGTCGCGCGGACGAAGCCCTCGCCGGCACGCGTGAGCTGCTCCTCGAACCCCGGCGGCAGCTGCGATGTGCGCTCCATCAGGATGTCGCGCTCCGCCGCGGTGATGGGATATCGCTCCACCGCGCCGGCCTGCCGCGTCACGACGATGACGTAATTCCCATCGCTCACGCGATACAGTCGCGCCTCGCGATAATCGCCGGTGATCCGCCACGCCGGCAGGCCGAGCGACAGCCGTGCCGCCATCGGTGGCGTGAGGGCGGTCACGCGCCCGGCGCTGTCGAACGGCACAGGCGATTCGGTGACCTGCGCCAATACGGGCCTGGCGAAGAGGACCAGGACCAGCAGCACTGACAATCTGAGTAGAGCAGTCATTCGTGTTCCCGGGTCGATTGAGATTCCTCGCCGCGCTGGTGCGCGGCGAACGTCGAAGTGCTCAGTGCTCAGCCGTCAGTGCCCGGTGAAGGCATCGTCAATCCACTCCCTGACCACTGCCCACTGACCACTGTCCACTTCGAGGTTGCCGCTCAGTTTCTGGTCCCCCTCTTCACATCGAACATCGCGCTTCGCCTGCACTTCGGGCAGAGCAGCCACTCGCGCTGGCGCGCGTACCCCAGCCCGAACGATCCGCCGCCGATCGAGCGGCGCGTCATCGCCACGGCGCAGCGCGGACAGGCCGGCATCTCGCCGGCGAGGAGCGCCTCGCGCATCGCACGCTGCTCCTCCACGTCGTACTGCGCGCGTTCGATCACCGCGCCACGACGGCCGGCTCGCGCATCGCGGCCAGGCGCTCGCGCACCGCGGCCGGAATCGCCGTCGTCCGACGCTCTTCGTAGTCGAACATCACCTGCACCGTGCTCCCCTCCGCGACGAGGCGCTCGTCGCGCGCATCCACGATCCGGTACTGCCACACCCATGCCTTGGTCCGGACCTCGCTCGTCCAGATCATGATCTCGAGCGGCTCGCCGATCCGCGCCTGGCTCCGATACCGGACCGTCGCCTCGGCGACGACGAAGGGAAAGTCCGTCGAGCCCGCGATCTCCTCGAGCCACGCCCGTGCCCGCGCCATCTCGAAGTACGTGAGGTACACGGCATTGTTCACGTGCTCCTTGGTATCGTAGTCCGAGTAGCGGACCTCGAGCCGGAATCGCATCTCAGGGATCCCCGATCCTCAGCACGAGCTTCCCGAACTGCTCCGCCGCCGCCATGCGCTCGAAGGCCAGTCGCCCGTCGGCGAGCGGAAACACCGCGTCGACGGGCGGCAGCAACCGTCCCGCGCGCAGCTCGGCCACGATCGCGTCGAACTCCTCGTCGTTGCCCATCGTCGAACCCATGATCGTCCACTGATTCCAGAACAATCGACGCACGTCGGTCTCCACCATCGGCCCCGAGGTCGCGCCGCAGGTGACGAGTCGCCCGCGACGACCGAGCGCCCCGAGGGACTTCGCCCAGGTCGCGCGCCCGACGTCGTCGATCACCACATCCATCCCCCGCTTGGCCGTCCTCGCCCGCACCTCGCGCGCCACATCCAGCTCGCGATGATTCATCGTCACGTCCGCGCCGAGAGATCGCGCGCGCTCGAGCTTCTCGTCGCTGCTCGATGTTACCCACACCCGGGCGCCGCGTGCCTTCGCGATCTGGAGCGCCGCCTGCGCGACGCCACCGCCGATCCCCCAGATCAGCACGTCCTCACCCGCCTGCACGCGGGCCCGGCTCACCACCATCCGCCAAGCGGTCAGGGTCGCCAGTGGAAACGCCGCCGCCTGCTCCCAGCTCGCCCGGGCCGGATCGAAGCGGCGCACGTTCGCCGCCGGCACCACGATGTATTCGGCGAACGTTCCCGGCAAATGCTCGCCGAGCATGCCGTAGCGGATGCACAACGGATGGTCGCCATCACGACAGTACTCGCATTCCCGGCAACTGATCCCCGGATTGATGATCACCGGCTCGCCGGCGGCGAGTCCGCGCACCGCATCACCGACGGCATCCACCACCCCGGCGGCATCCGCGCCGAGGACCCAGGGCGGGGTGATCGTGATCCCCGGCAGCCCGGCAACCATGAAGAGATCGAGGTGATTCAGCGCACTGGCGACCACGCGGACTCGCACATCGCTCGGCGCCGCGAGCGGCGGAATGGGCAGATCATCGCGGACCTCGAGCCGCTCGAGGCCGCCGTGGGTGGAGATGGTGAGTGCGCGCACGTGTAAAACTGGCTCTGGTTATATTCCCGGGCAATGCTATCGGCGCCGGCGTCACGGTGCCAGTCGTGCGCTGCGTCACACGTCACCACGAAATCCCGCGGAACCCTGACAATGACTGCGATCAAGGTCCCACCGCTCGGCGAATCGATCGTGGAAGCCACGGTCTCACGCTGGCTCAAGCAGGTCGGCGAGGCGATCGCCGCGGGCGACACGCTCGTCGAGCTCGAGACGGACAAGATCACCGTCGAGGTGCCGGCGCTCAAGGCGGGCGTGCTCACCAGGCGGGCGCGCGAAGAGGGCGATGTCGTGAAGGTGGACGAGGTGCTGGGCGAGATCGACGAGAACGCGGCCGCGGGCGCGAAGCCGGCGTCGGGCGCGAAGCCGGCACCGGCGGCGCAGCAACCCGCTGCGTCGGGAGCACGAGCCGCATCCGCCGCCGCGTCTCAGCGCGAGGCCCAGAGTCCATCCGGTGCCGCCAGGCAGGAGAGTGCCGCGCAGGGCGCATCGCCAGGCGCGGCGCAGCGCACCGGCCAATCCGGTGCTCCGCGCGACGGCACGGCGAAGGTCTCGCCCGCGGCGCAGCGTGCGGCGGCCGAGGCGGGCATCGATGTCTCGAAGGTCGAGGGCACGGGCCGCGGCGGCGTCGTGAGCAAGCCGGACGTCGTCGAGGAGGCTGCACGCGGGTGGCAGGCGCGCGAGAGCGAGGCGACCGAACAGGGGGCGACCGAACAGGGGGCGTCTGAGCAGGAGGCGCGACCGGTGCAATCGGCGGACGCACCGCAGCGCGCTTCCACGTCGCCGGCGCCGCCGGCCCCGCGGGCGCCGCAGCCCTCCGGCAACGGAGCGCGCGAGACGCGCGAGAAGATGAGCACCCGTCGCAAGCGCATCGCCGAGAATCTGCTCCGCTCGAAGCAGGAGACGGCGAGCCTGACGACGTTCAACGAGATCGACATGACGACGGTCTCCGAGCTCCGGGAGCGCACGCGCGACGCCATCCAGAAGAAGCACGACGTCAAGCTCACGTACATGCCCTTCTTCGTGAAGGCGTGCTGCATGGCGCTGAAGGACTTCCCCAACATCAACGCGCAGGTCGACGGCGACTCGATCCTCTACAAGCACTACGTTCACATGGGGATCGCCGTCGCCTCCGAGCAGGGGCTCCTGGTCCCCAACATCAAGGACGCCGACCGGAAGAACATGGTCGAGCTGAGCGCCGACATCGTCTCGCTCGCGAAGCGCGCGCGCGATGGCAAGCTCACGATGGATGATCTCACCGGCGGGACGTTCACCATCACGAACGGCGGGGTGTTCGGCTCGCTCCTCTCGACGCCGATCCTGAACCATCCGCAGGTCGGGATCCTGGGCCTGCACAAGATCGAGGACCGGCCGGTGGCGGTCGACGCGCAGGTCGTCGTGCGCCCGATGATGTACGTCGCGCTCACCTACGATCACCGGATCGTGGACGGGCAGCACTCGGTGCAGTTTCTCGTTCGGGTCAAGGAGCTGATGGAGGACCCGGCCAGAATGCTCCTCGATTAGGAAAGGCCGGTTCGCGTGGCGACCCGACCACCACGCACTTTCCTCGAATGACGAATTTCGGACTTCAATGACGATGACTCCCGCTGATGTCGTAGTGATCGGTGGCGGCCCCGGCGGCTACGTGGCCGCCATCCGCGCCGCGCAGCTCGGCCGCAACACCGTGTGCGTCGAGAAGGACCGCACGCTCGGCGGCACCTGCGTGAACGTCGGCTGCATCCCCTCCAAGGCGCTGCTCCAGTCCTCGGAGCACTACGAGTTCACGCGGCTGCACGCCGAGGAGCACGGCTTCACCGTCGGGGCGCTCAAGCTGGAGCTCTCGCGCATGCTCAAGCGCAAGGACGAGGTCGTGGCGCAGAACACGCGCGGCCTCGAGTACCTCCTCAAGAAGAACCGCGTCACGTTGGCACGCGGCACTGCGGCGCTCAAGCCCGGCAACATCGTCGAGGTCACGGGGATCGACGGCAACCTCTCCAGCTTCAAGGCGAAGAACGTCATCATCGCGACCGGCTCCGTGCCGATGGCGCTCCCGTTCCTGCCGTTCGACGAGGAGCGCGTCCTCTCCAACGACGGCGCGCTGCGGATCCCCGAGGTGCCGAAGCGCCTGATCGTGATCGGCGGCGGCGTGATCGGGCTCGAGCTCGGATCGGTGTGGCGACGGCTCGGCTCGAAGGTCACGGTGATCGAGCTCTTTCCCACGATCATCCCCGGCAACGACGCCGACGTCATTCGCGAGGCGGATCGCATTTTCCGGAAGCAGGGACTCGAGCTGCGCACCGGAACGAAGGTCGTCGGCGCCACGCGCGAGGGAAATCGAGTGACGATCGAGGTGGAGAAAGGCGACGTGCGCGAGTCGCTCGAGGCCGATTACGTGCTCGTGTCCGTCGGCCGCCGGCCATCGCTCCAGGGGATCGACGCGAAGGCCCTCGGGATCGAGCTCGGCGCGCAAGGCGAGATCGTGGTGGACTCGCGGATGCGCACCAGCGCCGAAGGGATCTACGCCGTCGGCGATTGCGTCGGCGGCAAGCTGCTCGCGCACAAGGCGGAGGAGGAAGGCGTGATCGCCGCCGAGGTGATCGCCGGCAAGCCGGTGGAGATGAACTACCGGTCGATGCCGAGCGTGATCTACACCTGGCCGGAGATCGCGACGGTGGGTCTCGCCGAGCACGAGGTGAAGGAGAGCGGCCGCGAGTACAAGGTCGGCAAATTCCCATTCACCGCCAACGGACGCGCGCGAACATACGGCGACGCCGTCGGCTTCGTGAAGCTCATCGCCGATGCGCGCACGGACGAGCTGCTCGGCGCGCACATCATCGGCCCGAACGCATCGGAGCTGATCCCCGAGCTGGTGCTGGCCTTCGAGTACCGCGGCTCGTCGGAGGACGTCGGCATCACCGTGCACGCCCACCCGACACTGAGCGAGGCCGTGAAGGAAGCGGCACTCGGGGTGCTCGGCCGGGCGATCCACATCTGAGAAGGCCGACGACCATCTCGTTGCGATCGATCGCTCCCTCCGACGTCCGGACGGTTCGGGCGCTGGTGGAGGGCGAATTCGCCGGGACCCCGTTCGCGGAGATCGCGGAGTCGGCCATCGAGGGCGTGCTCCGGCGGGATCCCGAGCTTCGCGCGACGGTCGTGGATTCCGACGGCGACGTGGTCGGCTTGTCGGTCTACGGACCGGTGGCCGGCTCGGTCGGCACGGCGAAGCTGCACCTCATCGTGGTGTCGGCGGCGGCGCGGCTGCAGGGAGTGGCAAGGCGGTTGTGTGACGCGGCGGTACACGAGATGGCCGCAGACGGGGCGCGCCTGGTCGTCGCGGAGCTCGCGGACTCGCCCGACATGCGCGCGGGACGCGCCCTGCTCGAGCGGTGCGAGTGGCGTGAGGACGGACGGGTGGATGATTACTTCGCCGACGGGCAGGCTCTGCTGCTCCTGCGGCGGGAGCCATGAGCACCGAGGGCCGTCACCCGGTTGGTGACGGCCCTCTCGCGTTCCTGGTCAGCGCCCGGCAGGCGGCGGGCGTCGCCTGGT
>CAYLPM010000273.1:0-3449 GCA_964385525.1 uncultured Gemmatimonadaceae bacterium | reverse complement strand
CGATGCCGCTCCGCGCGCTGTCGGCGGCGTCGCTCGCTCCGCATCGGGCTCTCGTCCGCCAGCCAGGCGTCGGCGACGAGACCGAGGCCGATCGCGGCGATCAGGATGCCGAGCAGGATGGGGATGTGCTCGAGTCTCATTCCGTCGGGGCGGAAAGTGAAGGTGCTCCGGCCTGTGCTCCTCGAACGGGAGGCATCGAGAGAACCTCGAAGTGGTCGGTGCTCAGCTTTTCAGTGCTCAGTGAATCTCGGGTGTTCCCCGGCCGGTTTGGACGGCGCACTGACCACCCCGGGTTCCGATGGCCGTTCACAGAGTGCCTCAGATGCAGCTTTCACGCCCGGGGGTGCGCCTTGCGGTAGACCTCCTTCAGGCGCTCGACGCTGGTGTGCGTATAGATCTGGGTCGTGGAGACGGAGGCGTGGCCGAGAAGCTCCTGGACGGCGCGGAGGTCGGCGCCGGCGTCCAGGAGATGGGTGGCAAACGTGTGGCGGAGGGAGTGGACGGAGAGGCCTGCGCCCTCATCCACCTCGTCGAGGAACGATTTCACGGCGAGCTGGATCGCTCGATTCCCGATCCGCTTGCCGGTCCGCGTCAGGAAGAAGGCGGTGCGATCGGCGTGCGGACCGAGCATGCGAAGCATCTCATCGCGCCTCGCCTCGTAGTTTCGCAGCGCGAGCGACGCGTGGTCCCCGACGGGGATGATTCGTTCCTTGCGGCCCTTGCCGCGCACCTTGGCCTGCTGGCCGACGAGGTCGACGTCGGTGCGACTGAGTCCGCGCAGCTCGGAGAGCCGCATCCCCGTCGAGTAGAACAACTCGAGGATCGCGAGATTGCGCACATCGGTAAACCGTCCCTCGCCGGCGCGCAGTTCTGCGATCTGGAAGAGCAGGGCGATCTGGGCGCGGTCGAGGTACGACGGGAGGTACTTCTCGAGCCGCGGCGAGCCGACGGCGCGCGCCGGGTTGACGTCGACCATCTCGTTGCGGTGCATCCAGCGGTAGAAGCTGCGCACGGCGGAGAGCGTGCGGGCCATCGAGCGGCGGGCGAGTCCGCGCCGCGTGAGGTGGGCGAGGAAGCCGCGCATCGCGAGGCGATCGACGCCGGCCCAGGTCCACGCGCTCGTGCCGTAGTGATTCGCGAGGAACCCGGAGAACGCGTCGAGATCGCGCCGGTAGGCGAGCCGGGTGTGGGCGGACACATCGCGCTCCTTTTCGAGGTGGAGCAGGAACTCCTCCATCTCGCCCGGCAGTGGGCGGGCGGGATCGGCGTCGGAATGGTGGTGGCCGTCAGTGGCGTCGGTGGTATCGTGGTGTTCGGGGGGGGCCCCCCGCGCACGACCCCTCCCCGCCCCAGGCCTCACCACGCCGCCCCCACCGCCGCCAGCGCCTGCTCCTCCCTCCACCGCGCCATCTCCGCCAGCGCGCGCTCCGCGAGCAAGTCCCGCTTCCGCCGCTTGTCCTTCACCCGCTCCGCCAGGTCATCCACCAACCCGAAATTCGCGTTCATCGGCTGGAAATGCCGAGGATCCGCCTCTCTCAGATAGCGATAGAGCGCACCGAGCATCGTCGTCGGCGGCGGGAGCACGGGATCCGCGCCGTGGAGCAGACGCGAGAGGTTGATCCCCGCCAGCAGACCCGTCGCCGAGCTCTCCGTGTAGCCCTCCACGCCCGTGATCTGGCCGGCGAACAGCACCCGATCGTCATCGCGCAGCGACAGGTGCGCCGACAGCGAGGCCGGCGAGTTCACGTACGCGTTGCGGTGGATCGATCCGTAGCGCAGGAACTCCGCTTCCTCGAGCCCCGGGATCATCCGGAACACGCGCTGCTGCTCGGGAATCCGCAGGCGCGTCTGGAATCCGACGAGGTTCCACATTCGCCCGGCGCGATCCTCCATGCGCAGCTGCGCCACCGCCCACGCGGGACGCCGGGTGCGCGGGTCGATGAGCCCCACCGGCTTCATCGGCCCGAAGCGCAGCGTGTCGCGCCCGCGCGCGGCCATCACCTCGATGGGCATGCACCCCTCGAAGTACGGAACCTCGTCGAACTCGTGCCCGTGATACTGATCCGCGCCGATCAGCGCCTCGATGAACGCCTCGTACTGCTCGCGAGTGAATGGACAATTCAGGTACGCGCCCTCGCCGTCCGCGTCGTCCATCGTCTCCTTGCCGTAACGTGACGCGCGGAACACGACGCCATCGTTCACGGACTCGCGCGAGACGATCGGCGCAATGGCATCATAGAACGCGAGCGACTCGACGCCGAGCCGCGTGCGGATGGCGTCCGCCAGTGCATCCGAGGTGAGCGGCCCGGTGGCGATGATCCCCGGCGATGGAAGCGTCGTCGCCTCCTCGCGCACGACCGTGATCCGGCGGTGCGCGAGGATCCGCTCGTGGACCGCGCTCGAGAACACGTCGCGATCCACGGCCAGCGCCGATCCACCGGGGACGCGCGCCTGGTCCGCCGCCGAAAGGATGAGCGAGCCGAGAACGCGCATCTCGGCCTTGAGCAGACCGTGCGCGTTGGAGGACTCGGTGCTCTTGAAGGTATTGGAGCAGACGAGTTCCGCGAGCCGATCGGTCTTGTGCGCCGGCGTTCCGCGGACCGGCCGCATCTCGTGCAGCACGACCTCGTGCCCGCGCTCGGCGAGCTGCCACGCGGCCTCGGAGCCGGCGAGGCCACCGCCAACGATGTGGACCGCGGGAGAGGACATTGGTGCAAGATAAGGATCCGCGGCCGCTCCGGGGACCCCGCGGGGGCTACGCCGCGCCTGCCTCCTCATCACCGCCCGCCTCGACGTCCCACTCGTTCGCGCACGAGAGGCACTTGCGGTACGCGCCGCGCGTCTTGTTCGACTTCGCCTCGGCGCCGATGTACCCGCACTCCGGGCACTTCTCCGGCACCGGCTTGTCCCAGACGACGAAATCGCACTTCGGGTAGTTCGAGCACCCGTAGAACTTCTTCCCGCGCTTCTTCGACCGCCGCTCGGCAATGTCGCCGCCGTCGCGCGGGCACTTCACGCCTGTCGGCATGGGACGCGTGCCGCGGCACTTCGGGAACGTGCTGCAGCCGAGGAACTGGCCCGAGCGGCTGGTGCGGATCACCATCATCGCGCCGCACTCGTGGCACTTCTCGTCCGTCGGGATCGCCGGCTTGCGGTCCACGCCGAGCTTGCGGGTGAACTTGCAGAGCTTGGGGTGGCGCTCGCACGCGACGTACGGGCCGAAGAACCCGGCCTTGGCGACGAGGCGGCTGGCGCACTCCGGGCAGCGCTCCTTCTCCAGCTCCGAGAGGTCGAACGCCTCCGCGACGAGCGTCTCGAGATCCACACGCTCGAGCGCGGCCTCGAACGGCGTGTAGAAGTCGCCGAGGACCTGCCGCCACGCGAGCTCCCCGTCCTCCACCTTGTCGAGCTCCGTCTCCATGGTGGAGGTGAAGCCGACGTTGAAGATG
>CAYLPM010000272.1:0-2197 GCA_964385525.1 uncultured Gemmatimonadaceae bacterium | reverse complement strand
TGGCCAGCCGAAGCGTCCGAGCGAGCGGATGCGGTCGACGCGGCCGAGGGCCGGCATGCTGGCGGGCTGTCGGCTCGCGAGCTGGCGGCGCGCGAGCTCTCGGACTGGATACCCCGCCGACCCCGTAGCGCTCTCGGTCCGCAGAGTGCCCCGATTCACGCTGAAGCCGACCGCGGTCCGAGGCTCACCACCGTCTGCCGCTCCGGCGCGAAGAAGTCCCGGCAGACGTCCGCTACGAGCTCAGCGTCGATCGCGTCGACGATCGCGAGCAACTCGTCCATCGACCGGTAGGGCTCGTCGTACAGCTCGAGCGACGCCGCGCGGTACATGCGCGAGCTCGGGCTCTCCAGCGACAGCACGATCTGGCCCTTGAGCTGACGCTTTCCGGCGTCGAGCTCGGGCTGCGGAATGCCCTCGGCGGCAACGCGCGCGAGCTCCTCGCGGATGGACTCCGCCGCCGCGACCGCCGTCGACGGCGCGGTGCCGACGTAGATCCCGTGAATCCCCGTGTCGGCGTGGAACGACTGGAACGAGTACACGGCGTACGCGAGCCCGAGCTCCTCCCGCACGCGCTGAAAGAGCCGCGAGCTCATGCCGCCACCGAGCAGCATGCTCACGAGCGCGATCGTGTGCCGGCGGCCATCGCCGTACGCCACGCTCGGTGAGCCGAAGACAATGTGCGTCTGTGCTCCTTCGCGTTCCACGTGCCGGGCCGCGGGCGCCGCCGGCCGGGCCGGCGGCGCGGAGAGCGGACCCGCGGCACCGCGCGGCACGTCGGCCCATCCCGTCCGCTGAAGAGCGTCCAGCAGTCGATCGTGTTCCACGTTGCCGGCGGCCGCGACCACGAGCTGCTCCGGGTGATAGGCCCGCTCGTGCAGCTCGCGCAGCTCGGTGACGCCAAGCGCGCCCACGGACTCGCGCGTCCCGAGAATCGAGTAGCCGTAGGGATGGTCGCCCCACAGCGTCTCGTTGTGGAGCTCGAACACGAGGTCGTCCGGCGTGTCATCGACCATGCTGATCTCCTCGAGCACGACATTGCGTTCGAGATCGAGATCACCGGGCCGCAGCACCGGGCGAAAGACGAGGTCGTGCACGACGTCGGCTGCCTGCTCGAGATGCTCGTCCAGCACGCGTGCCTGAAACGACGTGTGCTCGCGCGACGTGTAGGCGTCCAGGGAGCCGCCGAGCTCCTCGAGCGCGAGCGCGATCTCTCGCGCGCTGCGGCGTGTCGTCCCCTTGAACACCATGTGCTCGAGCAGGTGGGAGACGCCCATGCGCTCGCGCGGCTCGTGCACGGAGGCTGCGCGGACCCACGAGCCGAACGCGACCGACCGCACGCTCGGAAGGCGCTCCGAGAGGACGGTCAGGCCGTTCGGGAGGACCGTTCGGCGCACGCCCTCCTGCGGGCGGTCCGCCATGGGAATGCCGTCTCGCGTCAGCGGGACTCGCCGCGGCCACCCCGGCCGCCGCGACGTCCCCGACGCTGCGCACCCTCGGGAGCGCTCCCTTCCGCTTCGGCACCCTCGGCACCGTCGGCGCGCTCGGCCTCGGGCTCGGCGGCCGCCATCGCACGCTCGCGTCCGCCGCGCTCGCCGCCACTCGAGCCCCCTCGACCCCCGCGGCCCCCGCGATCGCCGTCTTCCTCGGTCCCCTCCGGCTTGGGCACCAGCGCCTTCATGGACAGCCGCAGTCGTCCGCGCTCGTCGCGATCGATCAGCTTGACCTTAACGCGGTCGCCCTTCTTGACCACGTCCTCGGTTTTCTCCGTCCGCCCGTGCTGGAGCTCGGAGATGTGCACGAGTCCCTCGGTACCGGGCATGATCTCGACGAACGCGCCGAAGGCCGTCGTGCTCTTGACCACGGCTTCGTAGGTCTCGCCCACGACCGGCTCCGCGGTGATCGCCTGGATCATCTGCCGCGCGCGTTCCATCGCCTCGCCGCCCACCGCCGCGATCGTGACCACTCCGGTGTCCTCGACCGAGATTTCCGCGCCCGTCTCGTCCTGGATCCCGCGGATCGTCTTGCCCTTGGGGCCGATCAGATCACCGATTTTCTCCGGGTTGATCTGCACCGTGACGATGCGAGGGGCGAACGGCGAGAGATCGGCGCGCGGCTCGGCCAGGCCCTTCTGCATCTCGTTCAGAATGTGCAGCCGTCCCACACGCGCCTGCTCGAGCGCCTCCGTCATGATCGCGAG
>CAYLPM010000271.1:0-5307 GCA_964385525.1 uncultured Gemmatimonadaceae bacterium | reverse complement strand
TTCCTCGAGCGACCTCCCGAGACGCACGCCGGTGCGCGCATACCCGAGCCGCTCGTAGAACTCGTGCGCGACCGTCCGGTGCAGCGCGGATGTCACCGCGATGCGCGCCGCGCCCCGCTCACGCGCCCACTCCTCGGCGCGGCGCACGAGAGCGCCACCGACTCCCCGGCCGCGGGCCGCCTCATCCACGACGAGTGATGTGAGCCACGCCACGGGCTGTCTCGCATGAATCGATCGGATGAGGTGCAACGTCACCAGACCGACCACCCCACGCTCGAGCTCTGCAACCAGGGCGACGGCGTTCGCCTGTCCGGTGAGCGCCTCGAGTCGACCGGGCAGCTCGTGCGCGTCGGCCGGATAGCCGAGCTGACCGACCAGCACGCTCAGGGCATCCGCATCGGTCACGGACGCCTCCCGGATCACGGGCGAGGCTGGTTCCTGCTCGATCATTGTCGGATCGCAAGAGGTGGCCGCCGACGCTCGCCCTGATCGTCCTCCGCCGGCGCTGTGCGCTTCCGCACGCGCAGGCAATCTGCGCGGTGTGCGTAGTCTGCGCCATCGGGGCCGCCGTTCGACGACCGTGATCCTCGCCGGATTCATTGTCGCGCCGTCGCTCGGCGTGGCGTTCTGATCGGAGAACGCCGGCCGGCCGAGCAGCGCCGTTCGTCCCAACCCTCTGGCGCCCACCGGTGACACGTCCCATGATGGATGACCGGCACCGCGCCCGGCTGATGGATGACCGGCGCCGCGCCCGGCGGACGCCCATGTACCATGGAGGGTACGGTATGCGACGACTGCTGTTGGCTTCGGCCCTGGTGCTCCTCCTGCCCGGCCTCGCGGCGGCCCAGGAGCCCGCGGCCGGCACACAGCCCCGCGAGCTCCGGATCGACTACACCGAGGACTCGCTGACGAACGGGCTGCGCGTGATCTACCACGTGGACCGCAGCAGCCCGATGGCGGCGGTCGTGATGTGGTACGACGTCGGCTCCAAGCACGAGCAGCCCGGACGCACCGGCTTCGCGCACCTGTTCGAGCACATGATGTTCAAGGGATCGCGCAACGTCGACGATGGACAGCACTTCGCGCTCCTCGAGCAGGCAGGCGGCCGCGGCGGCCAGGACATCAACGGCACCACCAGCAACGATCGCACGAACTACTTCCAGCAGGTCCCATCGAACCAGCTCGAGCTCGCGCTCTGGCTCGAGGCGGACCGCATGGGCACGCTGCTCGACGCGGTCGACTCGACCAAGCTCGAGAACCAGCGCGAGGTCGTCAAGAATGAGCGACGGCAGGGCGTCGACAACCAGCCCTACGGCACCGCGTTCGAGAACATGACCGAGCGCGCGTTCCCCGAGGGGCATCCCTACCATCACTCCGTCATCGGCTCGATGGAGGACCTCTCGGCGGCGACGCTGGCGGACGTCCAGCAGTTCTTCCGCACGTACTACGCGCCGAACAACGCCGTGCTCGTGATCGCCGGCGACATCGACGTCGCACGCACGCGCGAGATGGTGCGGCGACATTTCGGCTGGATTCCGCGCGGACCCGCGAAGCCGCCGCTGCGCGACGCGTCGCTGCCGGCGCTGATCGGCAGCGAGCAGCGGCTGGTCGTGCGCGACTCGCTCGCGCCTGCGCCTGCCGTGTTCGTGGGCTACCGGATGCCGGCGGCGCGCGATGCGCGCGGGCCGGCCGCGGAGCTCCTCGCGCACGTGCTGGCGTCGGGTCGCTCGGCGCGACTGTACGAATCACTGGTGCGCGAGCAGCAGATCGCGACGAGCGTATTCGGCTTCGTGATCGGACTCGTCGATGGCGCCGATGTCCTGATGTTCGGCGCGTACGGCAAGCCGACGTCCAACGCCGACTCGCTCGAGCAGGCTCTGCTCCGCGAGCTGGATCGGAGCACGCAGGGTTTCGCCGAGGAGGAGCTCGCGCGTGCGAAGGTCCGGGAGCGCTTCAGTGACATCAACGCACTCCAGGTGCTCGGCGGCTTCGGCGGTCGCGCGGATCGTCTCGCCGAGGCGGAGACCTTCTACGGGAATCCGAACAAGGTCAACACCCGTCTCGCCGAGCTGGACGCGGTGACCGTCGGGCAGCTCGACGCGCTCGCACGGGAGCGGCTCGTGCCGATCAATCGCGTACGACTCGTGTACATTCCGGCCAAGGTGGGGGTGACGCCATGAGGGGCACACGCCTCGCGCGAACGATCGCGCTCGCAGCGCTTCTCGGATGTGCGAGGGCCGCCACGCCCGTGCAGACGCCGGCTCCCGCGCCGACGGCGACCCCGGCTCCACAAGCCGCCGCGGCCGTTCGACAGCCTCGCGCGACCCCGCCCGAACCGGCGCCGCTCCGCCCCTGGCAGTTCCCCGGGATCAGCGAGCGTACGCTCGCCAACGGGATGCGCCTCATCCACGTCGAGCGCGGCACGCTGCCGATCGTGAGCGCCCGCATCATGTTCGATGCCGGCGCGATGCGCGAGTCGGCGGAGCAGAGCGGCCTCGCGGCCCTCACCGGCAACCTGTTGAGCGAGGGCACGCCCGCCATGAGTGGGGCGGAGATCGCGACGCGCATGGAGCGCATGGGCGCGCAGTTCGGCACGGCGGGCACGTACAGCATGTCGTACATCGACCTGACCGCGCTGCCCGAGGTGTTCGACGATGCGCTCGCGATCGCGGCGACGACGGTCACGTCGCCGACCTTCCCGCAGAGCGAGTTCGAGCGCGTTCGAGCGCAGATGATCGCCGGCTATCACCAGTCGATGGCGCGGGTCGAGGGCATCGCGAACGAGGCGTTCTACCGTGCGGCGTTCCGTCCGGAGGCGCCGTACTCGCGCCCGTCGCTCGGCACCGAACGGACGTTGTCGTCCATCACCCGCGGTGACGTGGTGCAGTGGCACCGCAGCCGCTACTCCCCGGCGACGACGACCATCCTGCTCGTCGGCGCGATGGATGAGGCCGAGGCCCGGCAGGTAATCGAGCGCGCGTTCGCCGGATGGTCCGCGCCCGCGCGGCGCGAGCCGGTGCCCGCCAACCCCGGGACCGAGCGCGCCGGGACGCGCATCATCCTGGTCGATCGCCCCGGCTCCGTGCAATCGGCGATCGTGATCGGCCAGGCGACGCCGCTACCGACGAGCCCCGATTACATCCCGCTCCTCGCTGGGACGCACGTGCTCGGCGGCGCGGTCAGCTCGCGGCTCAACATGAACCTGCGCGAGCGCAACGGCTTCACGTATGGCGCCTTCGCCGGTCTCGACATGCGGCGTGGCGGCTCGGCGCTCACCCTGTCGTCGTCGGTGCGCACGAGCGCCACCGACTCCGCGCTCGTCGAAGCCCTGCGCGAGTACGAGCGGATGGTGCAGGAGCCGGTGCCGGCGGACGAGCTGCGGGGATTCGTGAACAATCTCGTGTCGAGCTTCCCCTCATCCACGCAGACCGTGCAGGAGCTGCGCACGCGGCTCCAGAACCTGGAGCTGTGGGGGCTGCCGCTCGACTTCTACGCCACGTACCGCGAGCGGCTGGCTGCGCTCACGCCGGCGGATGTCCAGGCGGCCGCGCGGCGGCACTTCACTCCCGACCGCGCGCTCGTGGTGATCGCCGGTGACCTGTCGGTCATCGAAGGCCCGGTGCGGGCGCGGAATCTCGGTGAGGTGGAAGTCTGGGACACCGAGGGAAAGCGGGTGCGCTGAAGTCGGTCCTCGTCGGTATGGCCCCTCCTTTCACCGCCGGAGCGACGCGCGCCCGGGGGGCATGCTCCAGGCGCCCCAGATGAAGGGCGTGAGCGCGATGATGAGCAGCAGGATGGGCCAGAGCCGCCCCTCCCAGAGCGCGTAGTTCGCCGCCAGTTCCGACCAACTCTTGCCGTCCACGTAGTGCCCAAGAAGAAACTCGAACGCCACGGTGAGCACGACCAGCAGCGCGCTGATCGCGGCGAGCCGCGCCGTGGGTTCTCCTCTGAGGCGGCGGAAGAACAGTCCCGTGATGCCGAGGATGATCCCGACACCGAGGATCGCGCTGACGAGATCCGCGTTCCCTCTGCCAAGCTGTGGAGCGAGCACGAGCTCGCGGAAGATGCCGTTGCCGGACATCACGACCGCGAGCAGGACCCAGACGAGCAGTACGCGTACGATCGACATGGTTGATCCGTCGTGATGAGCACGCGGCCCGATCAGGGGCTGCCCGGCGCCTGGAGGACCCGATCGATTCGACCCGACACGCTGACGCTCCGGTCGCCTCGACCCCACCCGGTGACGAGCCGATCGCCGTGACTCGACACGATACCGGCATCCTCCGGCTCCGAGACGGCGTAGATGATCAGCCCGCCGAGCATTCCAACTCCCGCGCCGATAACGAGGCCGATGCCGTTCCAGTCCGACGAGCACGACGTGAACTCGCCGGAGCAGAAGTCGTCGTGGAAATCGGACTCGAGCACCAGCCCCACGACGCCCCCGACGAGCGCGCCGATGAGGAGATACGGCGCGACGGACCGTCCGCGCGCCGTGTCCTGCGCCGGCATCACGATCGGCAGACCGTACCGGGCCGACGACGCATAGCGCGTGTCGACCGGAAGCGGCTGGCGCGCACCGACGACCGCGGCGGCCAGCTGTTGCGCGGCACCTGGCGAAGCGGCCAGCAGCAGGAGCGCGGCGACGCCACCGAAGAAGCGCGGGACTTGGGCGAGCCGAGCGACCACGACACGAGCCGTAATCATGACCCTGCCCTCCGAGTCTTACATGATGAGGCGTGGATCGACACGAAACGGCTCCGCCGTCCCGGCGACGATGCGCGGTGCCCCTTCGTGTGCCGGATTGATGAGAAATATGTACGAGTGCGGCACGACCGCGCTCGGCACCATCAGCACGGCGGAGCGCAGGCTCGCCGCCCAGGCGTCGCCGATGGCCTGTGCTTCGGGCGGCGGCGGCGCAGCGGCCCAGCTCGCCGGCAGTATGTTAGGGTCCAGCGTCTCGATGAGCTCGGCGGGTATCTCGATGCTCACCATCGAGTACGCGTCGAGATGCCGCATCGACTGCAGATGGGCCAGAACCTCGAGCACGGCGAGCGCGGGGCTGTCGGCCGCGTACGCGACGGCGATCCCCGGACTGTTCCATCGCGCGCCGTGCATGCGCGCGCCCTCACCGTCGAGGACGTCATCGAGGAACCGTGTCTTGACGAGGCGCCATGCGGTCGCCACGCGATCGCTCAGGCGGGGATGCCGTGCTCGAGCCGGCCGATCAGGTGCTCGACCTCGTCCGCGCCGACCTCGGTGCGCGCGAGCTCGAGCGGCACGTTGTCGCCGAGCGCGCGCTGTGGCACC
>CAYLPM010000270.1:0-2995 GCA_964385525.1 uncultured Gemmatimonadaceae bacterium | reverse complement strand
TGAGGGTACGGGAGATCCGACTCGAGAGCGGAGGCGGAGGGGAGTGAAGTGATCGGTGCTCAGTGGCCGGTCATCGGTTGTCGGTAGCTGTCAGGGCACACTCAGCCCCGCCTTGGCCTGTCTGACCACAGTTCACTGACCACTGTGCACCGACCACTTCGATTTCCAATCCGATTCCCATGGCCATCATTACCATCAGCAGGATGTTCGGCTCCGGCGGCTCCGACATTGCCGGCCGCGTCGCGCAGGCGCTCGGGTGGTCGCTGCTGGACAACGCCTTCGTCGATTCCGTCGCCGAACGGCTCGGTGTCCCGCGCGATGAGATCTCGGCGCGCGAAGAGCGCGTGCCGTCGCTGGCCGAGCGCCTCGCCAACGCGATGGCCCTCGGCTCGCCGGAAATGATGCCACCCGTCCCCGACGCGCCGCTCCCGCCGAGCGAAGAGCGGATCATCGAGGTGACGAAGCGTGTGGTGGAAGAGGCGATCACGCGCGGGCCTTGCGTTATGGTGGGGCGCGGCGCGCAGAGCATGCTGCGGGAGCGGTCGGACACGATCCACGTCTTCTGCTACGCCCCCAAGGCGGCGCTCGTCGCACGCGCGGCCAAGCGGTTGCACGTCGCGCCGGAGGAAGCCGAGCGGATCGTGGACGAGACGAACCGCAACCGCGAAGCGTACGTGAAGAAGCACTGGCATCGCTCGTGGAAGGCGCACGAGAACTACCACCTGTGCGTCAACACCGAGTGGCTCGGCATCGAGAGCGCGGTCGCGATGATCGTACGGCTGGCGAAGGAGCGGTTCGGTGACATCGCGGCGGAGTGACCCGCCGGCGACGCCGGCCTTCGAGGTCCCGGTGGCCCGGCCGGCCGCCGGCGGCGTGATCGTCAACGATGTGCACTCGCAGCTCAACCCCACCGCGGTGGCGCGGATCGAGAGCGCGTCGAGCGTCGCGCGGGTGCAGGAGATCGTGGCCGACGCGGCCCGCGAGCGGCGCGCCCTCTGCATCGCCGGCGGCCGGCACGCGATGGGTGGGCAGCAGTTCGCGACCGATGCTGTGCTGATCGACACGCGCCCGCTCGACCGGGTCATCGCGTTCCACGCCGAGCAGGGCATCGTCGAGGTCGAGGCAGGCATCCAGTGGCCCGCGCTCATCGGACAGCTCCTCGCGCTCCAGACGGGCGAACGACGCGAGTGGGGGATCGCGCAGAAGCAGACGGGCGCCGACCGCCTCAGCATCGGCGGCGCGGTCTCGGCAAATGCCCATGGCCGGGGACTCGTGATGCGCCCCCTGATCGATGATGTCGAGGCCCTGACGCTCATCGATGCGGACGCCCGCCTCGTGCGATGCAGTCGCACCGAACAGGCGGAGCTGTTCCGCCTCGTGTGCGGCGGGTACGGCATGTTCGGCGTGGTCGTCTCGATCGCCCTGCGCCTCACGCCGCGCACGAAGCTCCGCCGGGAGGTGGAGATCGGAGAGGTCGAGTCTCTCATCCCGGCGTTCGACGCGCGCATCGCCGACGGCCATCAGTACGGCGACTTTCAGTTCGCGATCGATCCGGCGTCGGACGATTTCCTGCGACGCGGCGTCTTCTCGACGTATCTCCCCGTGGCGCCGAGCACGCCGATTCCCGAGGAGCAGCACGAGCTCTCCGAGGCCCAGTGGCAGGAGCTGCTTCACCTCGCGCATCACCACAAGACCGAGGCGTTCGCGCGATACGCGGAGCATTACCTGGCCACCTCCGGACAGATCTACTGGTCGGACACGCACCAGCTCAGCACCTATCTCGACGACTACCATCGGGTGCTCGATGCCCGGTACGCGAGCGAGACGCGGGCGACGGAGATGATCAGCGAGCTGTACGTCCCGCGAGAGCGGCTGGCGGATTTCATGGCCGAAGTGGCCGACGATTTCCGGCGCGACGAGGTGGACGTCATCTACGGGACCGTGCGCCTGATCGAGCAGGACGATGAGAGCGTCCTCGCGTGGGCGCGCGAGTCGTGGGCGTGCGTGATCTTCAACCTGCACACGGAGCACACCCCCGAAGGCATCGGGCACTCCGCCGGCGCGTTCCGCCGGCTGATCGACATGGCGCGGGCGCGGGGAGGGACCTATTTCCTGACGTATCACAAGTGGGCGACGCGGGAACAGGTGCTGGCGTGTCATCCGCGACTGCCGGAGTTTCTGGAGAAGAAGCGGAAGTACGACCCGGAGCTGCGCTTTCAGTCGGACTGGTGGAGGCATCATGTACGGCTCATGGACGGAGAGAGTGCAGCAAAAGGGAGCGGGGCGTAGCGCGCATGCGAGCACGATGCGCGTCGCCTCCGCGTTGCCCTCCTCCGGGGCGTGGGCTTGGCGGCTGAGCGGTTCGACGCCGTCGTGATCGGCGCGGGTCCGGCGGGGCTCGCCGTCGGGCGGGAGCTCCGTCGGGCCGGCGTGCGGCACGTGATCCTCGAGCGCGGCGAGGGAGCCGGACATACGTGGGCGAATCTCTACGACAGTCTCACGCTGCACACGGGCAAGCACATGTCCGCGCTGCCCGGACTGTCGCTCCCGCGTTCGGCGCCGCTCTTCGTGCCGCGCGCCTCGTTCGTCGAATACCTGCGCGACTACGCGAGGGCGTTCGAGCTCCCGATCCGGACGCGCACGACGGTGACCAGCGCGGCGCGCCACGATGAAGGCTGGACGATCGACACGACCGCCGGCCAGCTTCGAGCGCGCGCTCTCGTGGTCGCGACGGGCATCATCTCCAATCCGCGTGCCCCCCACTTCGCCGGTCAGGAGGAATTCCGCGGCCACATCATGCACGCGGTGGAGTATCGCCGCCCGGATCCCTTCGCGGGGCGGCGCGTGCTCGTGGTCGGCGTCGGCAACTCGGGCGCCGAGATCGCGAGCGAGCTCGCCCGCGCCGGCGTCGAAGTGACCATCGCGGTGCGCTCGGGTGCCAACGTCGTTCCGCGGGCGATGTTCGGCGTACCGATCCAGTACCTGAGCTTCTGGT
>CAYLPM010000269.1:0-7506 GCA_964385525.1 uncultured Gemmatimonadaceae bacterium | reverse complement strand
GGGGTACCGCGCCGCGCGATTTCTCCAGCTCCGGCTGTCGTTCCAGGACAACTACGACAGCGAGGCGCGCGTTCGCGGCGCGCGGACGAACAACGAGGGTGAGATCGTCGTCGGGCTGATGTCGCAGTTCTGACCGCCGCGCTCCCGGCATCTCGTTTCGGCGTTTCTCCGCTCCTCCGCGCCCTCCGCCGTTTCAAATGCGGTCGCTCCTCCGCACCCTCTGAGGTGGAAGAAGGGGCAAGGGCCTGCGCCACATCCGTCCTCCGCAGCCGCCGGACCCGGGGCCAGGGCGCTCGGCGCGATCGTTGCTTCTGGACTCCTCGAAATCTCCGGGAAGTCCAATGCGATACCTGCTCCGCGTCCGCGCCCCGCGCGTTCTCGCCTTGTTGCCGCTCGCGATCGGCCTCGCGTGCGCGCGGTCCTCATCCGTATCCGTCGAGCCGGGCTCGGCGGAGCCCGACGCGACGGCATCGCGCGTGCACGTCGCGCGCACGCCGGCCAGTGGGCACGATGTGCTGGTCGCGATGCACGAACGCTACGGCCGAAGCTGGTCCGGTGCCCTGCGCTACCTCCAGGGCAACACCCTGTTCCGCACCGACGGAGGCGAGGCGCGGAGCGAGTGGGTGCGCCAGTTCGACGCCCCTGGACGCCAGCGGATCGACTACCTGCCGCTCTCTTCGCGGAGCGGCGTGCTCTACGAAGACGGCCGCGCGCACATCTTCATCGAGGGCAAGCGCGTGCGCTCCGAGGCGCGACTCGATCCGCGGCAGCTGCTCATCGCCGACATCGGCGCCCGATCCGCGGATTCGACGGCCCGGCTGCTCACATCACTCGGCTTTGCGCTCGATGCGCTGCACACCGCCACCTGGGACGGCCGCCCCGTGTTCATCGTCGGCGCCGCGGCGGGAGACACGACGCGTGCCCAGTTCTGGGTCGATGCCGAACGCTTTCTGCTGCTCCGGCTCGTCTACCCCGAGACCGGCGGCACGCGCACGATCGTCACTGACACGCGCTTCAGCCGGTGGACCGAGCACGACGGCGCACCGGTCGCCGAGGAAATCCTGCAGCTGCGAGACGGCACGCCGGTGTGGCGCGAGGAGGCGCTGCGCATCGAGGTCGGCCCGACGTTCCCGGCGGCCGCGTTCGATCCGGAACGGTGGGGGGAGGGGAGACCGGTGGAGTTCGTGGCCCGCTAGCACGACGAGGCGAGTAGCAGAAGGTAGCGCGAGGGCGTCAGATCAGCGGCGCCGTTCGCAGCCCCTTCACCAGCTCCCGCAGCAGCCCCGATCCATCCATGAGCTGCGTGGAGGCGGAGTTCATCTGTTCGCATGCGGCGCTCTGCTCTTCGGTCGCCGCGCCGACCTCCTGGGCCGTCGAGGCGTGCCCCTCCGCCGTGCGAGCCACCGCCATGATGTCCTTGGCCGCTTCGGCGGCCATCGCGACATTCAGCTCCGCCACCGCGGTCACGTTTGCCGCCGCGAGTCGCGTCCGCTCGGCGGCGGCGGCGATCTCCGTCAGCGCGTTGTCGATCTCGCGCGAGACCCGCTCGATCTCTCCCACGCGCGAGACGCCGACTTCCATCGCGCGCGAGGTGTTGGCGACGCGCTGCGTGACCACGCCGGTCATCTGCACGATGTCGTCGGCGGCGTCCTGCGCCTGCTCGGCGAGCTTGCGGACCTCATCCGCCACGACGGCGAAGCCGCGCCCCGCCGAGCCGGCCCGCGCCGCCTCGATCGCGGCGTTCAGCGCGAGCAGGTTCGTCTGCTCGGCGATGCGGCTGACGACGCCGACGAACTTGTTGATGTCCGCCGCCGTGTCGTTGAGCGCGGTCACCTCGGTCGCGGCCTCGCGGACGGTCGTGCGCACGTCCATGAGGATCGACAGTGTCCGCTCGATCTCGCTCCGCTTCGCTTCCGCGGAGTTCTCGATCTCCTGCGCGAGTGTGCCCACTTCGTCGGCGCCCGAGCGCACGCCGGTGGTGCGCTCGCGGATGGCCTGGAGCGCCTCGTCGACCGTCCGGAGCTGGCCCGCCTGCGCCTCGGCTCCGGTCGTCACGTCGGACATCGCCGTCGCCATCTGACTCGCTGAGAGCGAGATCTGCTCCGAGACCGACGCGAGGTCGTGCGCCGACGTGGCGACGTCGTCCGCCGTGCGCGCGACGACCGAGACGATCGTGGACAGCGATTCACCGGTGTGGTTCAACGCGTCGGCCAGGACCTGGAACTCGCCCGGCATCGGCGTCAGCGTCCGCGCGCTCAGGTCCCCCTGACTCAGCTTGCGGGACTGGCGCACGAGCAGCAGCAGGTGGTTCGAGATCGAACCAATGATCCAGAGCACGCCCAGGGCGCCGATCACGAGCGCGGCGAGCATCACCACGATCAGCAGCCAGGAGCGATCGCCGGCATCCGTGCTCAGACGCTCGGCGGCCGCGCCGACCTTCTGCGCCTTGATCCGGCCGAGACTGTTGATCGAGACGAAGAGCGAGTCGGACAGCGTGCGCGCCCGGGCGGCTTCGCGCCGGGCCTGCGCGGTGCGATCGAGCTCCGCGAGCTTGTGCGCGAGCGCATAGTGAATCTGGATCCGGGAGAGCGTACTGCCGATCGACGCGATCAACGCCACCTCGACCGGGCCCTGCGCCTGGAGCGCGTTCATGTCCCGCTGCACGCGGTGCGACTGCCAGGAGAGACGCCGGAAGTCGGCGGCCGCGACGGAGTCCCGCGTCTCGAGATAGTGGGAGGCCGCCTCGAGCTGTTGCAGTACGCCATTGGAGAGCTCGCCCGACAACCGGCCCTCCGCCTGCACATCGGCGAGCGTCGCACGAATCAGCGATGACATCTCGAGCATCGAGTGCCGGCCGAATAGCACGGCGAACGCGAGGAGCATCACGAGCGCGCCGAAGCCGAACAACAGCCGGCTCTGGATGGACCCGAAGATCGAGCGCGACCGTCGTGCGGTCGCCGCGATCGACGCCGTGAGCCGGCGCGTCACAGGTCGTTCTCGATCACCAGCGTTCCCCTGCGGACCCGTGTCATGACGAAGCTCTTGCCGATCGGGTCGCCATTGGGGCGGAAGTGGATCGGACCGGTCACACCATCGTACTCGATGTCGCCCGACGCGAGCGCATCCCGGATGCCGACGCGCGTCCGGCCGCGCTCCACGGCGCGCGCGACGAGCATCGTCGCATCGTACGCCAGCGCCGCATTGCCATCGGGGTCGCGTCCGTAACGCTTGCGGAACCGCTCGACGAAGTCGCGCGCTTCCTTTCGTGGATCGAGCGCGCTGAACGGGGCGCCGACGTACGCACCCTCGGCCGCGGCCGGATCGGCGACGATGCCCGTCCAGCCGTCGCCGCCGAGGAAGTCCGCCGCCAACCCCTGTCGCCGCGCTTCGCGCAGAATGGCGATCCCGGAGGCTTCGGTCCCGGCGACGAAGACGATGTCCGGTGCGATCCGCCGGAACCACGTGATGTAGGGCTCGACGTTGGTCGCTTCCTCGGCAATCGGATCGATGCTCACGACCTCGCCGCCGAAGGCGCGGCGAAACGCATCGGCAAGCCCGCGCCCGTAGCTGTTGTTCTCGTACAGGATCGCCGCCCGAGTGTGTCCGAGGTGGTTGGCGAAGCGGCCGAGGTCGACACCGTTCACCGAATCGCTGGAGATCACGCGAAAGACCCACGGCGAGATCCCGGTCAGATCCGGCGTCGTCACCGTCGTGGCCACAGCGGGCAGGGCGCCATCGTACACCTTGGCCGCCGCCACCATCGCGCCCGAGTTCACGTGTCCGACGACGGCGAGGATCGGCGCGGAGTCGACGAACTGCTGCGCGATGGTGGCGGCACGCGCGCCGTCGCCCTCGTCGTCGGCATAGACGATGGTCAGGGGACGTCCCCCGATCCCGCCGGCGGCATTGATCTCCGCCTCGGCGAGCTGAATGCCCATCTGGTTCATCGAGCCGTATCCGGTCTTCCACGGACCGGCGGCGCCGATCCGGATCTCGTCGGAGCGCGAGGAGCACGCGACGAGCACGCCGGCGACGACCAGCAGTTTGACAGCCTTCACAGGGCGGATTCGGGGTGCGGCGGGAGGTGCCACCTGCGCCGGCGGCAACTGTTTGACGAGGTAGCGTGTGCACGGTCACTCCCTCGCCTTCTGGCACCGCCCCTGCTCCTCTTGCTCTGATCCATCATGCGGAGAGGCTCATGAAGGTCCTGGTGACGGGCGGCACGGGAGTCGTGGGGCATGCGGCGGTCACGGCGCTCCTCGCGCGGGGGCACGCGGTCAGGCTCTTGTCGCGGCACGCGGCGCGCGATGCGCGGCAATGGGCCGCGCGCGTCGAGGCGTTTCCCGGGGATGTCGGGCGACCGGCCACCCTGCGCGGGGCGGCCGAGGGCTGCGATGCCGTGCTGCACGTCGTGGGGATCGTGACCGAGTCCCCGCCGGAGGTCACCCTGGAACGCGTCAACGTCGACGGCACGCGGCACCTGCTCGCCGAGACCCAGCGGGCGAAGGTCGGGAAGTTCACCTTCGTGTCGTCCCTCGGGGCCGAGCGTGGGACGTCGGAATATCACCAGTCCAAGCGGCGCGCCGAGGCACTCGTCCGGACGTTCGAGGGCGGGTGGGTGATCCTCAGGCCGGGCAACGTCTACGGACCGGGTGACGGCGAGATCTCGCTGCTCCTCAAGATGATCCGCAGTCTGCCCGTCGTCCCGGTCGTGGGAGACGGCGATCAGGAGTTCCAGCCGATCTGGCACGAGGACCTCGGTCAGGCGCTGGCCCTGGCGGTCGAGCGGCACGACCTCCACGGACGGGTGCTCGAGATCGCCGGCACGGAGACCACGAGCCAGAACGACCTGCTCGAGCGGCTCCGGACGCTCACGTCGCGCAATCCGGTTCGGGTGCCCCTGCCCGGCTTTCTGACCGAGCTCGGCGCGAAGCTCGCCGCCTCGATGCACATCGAGTTGCCGTTCAACGAGGATCAGCTCGCGATGCTGCGCGAGCACAACGTCATCGAGGACCCGGCGCACAACGCGCTGACAGCGGTGTTCCGCATCGAGCCCACGCCGCTCGACGAAGGGCTCCGGATGCTGGTGGACGAGCAGCCGGAGGTGCTTCCGGCCCAGGGGGTGGGAGCGCTCAAGCGCAAGCGCTTCTGGGCGCACATCCACGACTCGCCGCACACGCCCGAGTCGCTGTTTGCCCTGGTGCGGAGCGAGTTCCCTCGCGTCTTCCCCCTGCCGACGAGCGCCGAGCCGGGTACGCCGCGGACACCGGAGTACGGCGAGACGCTGACGATGGCGCTCCCGGTGCGCGGGCACATCCAGGTCCGCGTCGCCGATGTGGAAGATCGGCAACTCACACTGATCACCCTCGAGGGACACCCGCTCGCGGGTGCCGTGCGCATGCTGTCCGAGCAGCGGGGCGATGCGCTGCGGTTCGAGGTGCAGGTCTACGACCGCTCGTCGAACTCCGTCGACTACCTGCTCATGTCCACGCTCGGCAACCTCATGCAGAACGCGAACTGGGAGGAAGTCGTGGAGAACGCCGTCGAGCTGAGTGGCGGACGCGCGCCCGACGACGTCGAGCACGAGATCGAAGCGCTGGATGACCAGCAGGCCGAGCGGATCGACGAGTGGCTGGAGGAGCTGGTGCTGCGGCTTCGGCGGGCCGAGTCCGAGTCACGTGGTACCGACCGCGGCGAGGCGCACGGCCAGTCCCGCGACCGCTCGCCGGGCCGTGGGGACTCTACGGAGCTCCGTCCCTGACGTCGGTGGTCGTCGGGGCGGCGTCGCCGTGGTCGACGTCGAGCGGCCGGTACTGGCAGTGCTCGCCGCAGCCGAGCTTGTAGCGGTTGCTCGCGAACCACCGGTAGAACCACTCGGCGAGCGGGCGCACGAACGGGATCCGGAAGATCCACGAGACGAACCGACCCTTCGGGAGCAGGTCGAGGATCTTCTCGATCGCCGCGGCACCCTGCCACGTCTCGCCGCCGGGGCCGATGAGCTGCACGGATTCCCGGTACGCCTGCGCGGGAATCCACGGGAAGCGCGCGTGGACGCCCGGTGCCTGGGAGGCGATCGACTCGAACGTGTGATCGCGATCCCACTCGTTCAGCCGACGCACCAGGCGCTGGCAGATCTGACACATGCCATCGTAGACGACGGTGTACGGACACCCCCCGGTGCATCGGTCCGACTCCGTGCCGGCGACGACGAAGCGGACGACGGGAACGGTCGTCATGCGGGTGCGATGTGAATGGTGGGCGGATGCAGCAGCGTGTTGTGGATCGCGCACGTCTCCGCGACGCGGATCGCCGCCGTGCGCCTCTGCTCCGGCAGATCCGGCCACTCGTAGGTCATGTGGATCGTTCCGATCCGGTGCGGATTCTCGGTGAACTCCCACCGCACCTCGACGGCGAGCCCGCTCGCATCCAGCTTCGCGTGCGTCGCCCACGAATGCAGCACGCTGAACGTGCAGTACGCCAGTCCGCTCGCCATCATGTGGAACGGCGAGTACTGCCGCTCGGCGGATGGTGCCTCGATCGTCATCGGGCCGACCGTCGCATCCAGTCGGATCGCATCGTCGGAAAGCAACGTGATCTTCATGTCACCGTCCTGGTGCCGGTTGCTGCTGCGTCAGGCAGTGGAGCGTCCCCAGCCCCCACACCAGATCCACCGCGTGGATACCCACGACCTCGCGATCGGGAAACGCCTCGGCGAGCAGGTTCAGGGCCACGCGGTCGTTGCGGTCGTTGAAGGTCGGCACGAGCACCGTTCCGTTGGCGATGTAGAAGTTGGCGTAGCTCGCCGGCAGTCGCGTGCCATCCATCGTCACGGGCCGCGGATACGGCAGCCGGATCACGCGGAGCGAGCCCTCGGCGGCGCCGGCGTGCTCGAGGCGGCGCAGGTTGTCGGCCGAGCGGCGGTGGTTTTCATCAGCCGGATCGTCCTCGTACGCGAGCGCGATGACACCGGGAGCGAGGAAGCGGGCGATGTCATCGATGTGGCCGTGCGTGTCGTCGCCCACGCACCCCTCGCCGAGCCAGATCGTCTTCGTGATTCCGAGCCATTCCGCGAAGATCCGCTCGTAGCCCGGCCGATCGAGCCCCGGGTTCCGCGCCTGCACGTCCGAGAGGAGGCACTCCTCGGTCACGAGCAGCGTCCCCGCGCCGTCGGAGTCGATCGCGCCGCCCTCCAGCACCACGGGGCCACGCCCATCCGGACGCGGCGGCTGGACGCGCGGCAGTCCGGTGATTCGCTCGATGGCGGCGCCGACGAGCCGATCGTTCCCGTAGTTGTCGTACTTCGCCCAGGCGTTGAAGGCCCAGTTCACCAGCTCGATCGACCCGTCGGTCCGCATCGCGCACGTAGGTGCCGAGTCGCGCAGCCATACGCGATCGGTCGGTACGATGTGGAGGCGGTATCCGGACGGCTCGACGCCGTGCGAGTCGAGGCGCGCGCGCGCACTCTCGCGGACGTCGGCGTCGTTGCACAGGATCTCCACGCGTTCG
>CAYLPM010000268.1:0-1595 GCA_964385525.1 uncultured Gemmatimonadaceae bacterium | reverse complement strand
CGATGACGCGATACTCCACACCGCCCGCCGCGGCCGCGCGCGCGGGAATGCTGAGTGCGAGCGGCGACGCGAAGAAGTCGGGGAAGATCGTGATGATGTTGATTCGGAGCGGCGCTCCGCGCGCCTGCGACTCCCCCGGCACGCCGTCGGCCTGAGGATCGCCGGTAAGGCTCCGCGCGTTGGTGCTTCCGGCGTCGGCGGCGGGGACCCGGGCGTCGGTGCGGTCGGTGTCGGCGGCGCCGGCCGGAGCCTGCTTCCGCGCGCTCATTCGTCCAGGAGCCCGGCCGGCGGATCGACCACGAGCAGCCGGGCGTCCATGTCGACGCGGTCGACGATCGATTCGTGGAACGGCACGAGCACGTTTCCGGCGGCGCCACGATCGATCTCGAGCATCAGGCCCTGCGGCATCTCGTAGACCTCGATCACCGAGCCGATCGCCTCGCCGTTGGTGCGCTCGACCCGGAGCCCCAGGAGATCGTGCACGAAGATCTCGTCCTCCGGGATCGGCGGGAGATCATCCGGCCGGACGAGCAGATAGCGGTCGCGCCAGCGCTCGGCCTCGTTCCGGTCGGCTATCGCCGCGAACGTGACGAGCAGGCCGTCCTTGAACGGGCGCGATCGATCGATGTCGAGGGGCGGCGCATCGGGGAGCGGATCGCCCCGGGTGTCGGCCGCGAAAACACGACGGCCGGCCGCGAAGATCGCGTCCGGCGCGTCGGTGATCGGCTCCACGACCAGTTCGCCGCGGATCCCGTGAGCCCTGCGAATCCGCCCGACGATCACCCAGGCGGCCTCCGCCACGTCAGTCGCCCGCGGCGCCGGCTTCCTCGGTGCGCTCGGCGAGCGGTACCGCGCCCGCCTGGAGCTTCGACGCCAGCCGCGCCTCGTGGCGCGCCTTGAGCACTCCTGCCTTGCGCAGGAGCGAGCGCACCGTGTCCGACGGCTGCGCGCCGACGTCCAGCCAGTGATTGGCGCGCTCGGCGTTCACCGCAAGCCCGCCCTCCGCCTGCCTGGGCGAGTACTGCCCGATCACCTCGATGAACTTCCCGTCGCGCGGACTCTTCGAGTCGGCGACCACGATGCGGTACACCGGCGCCTTCTTGCGGCCGATGCGACGGAGACGAATGCGAACCATGAGCTCTCCAGACGAGACGGTTTCGTGCTGCTGTCGGGCTCCTCGCGACTCCGGAAATTCCGGAGCGCACCCGGGAAACTACAAACTAGCGAAGTGCTTCCCTCATCGGGATGGCAGGTCCCGAACCGCGGAGCGCACCCGACATTCACCGGACGGGCACCGACATTGACCGCAGAGGAACGCGGAGGAAACAGCGAGGAGCGCAGAGGACGGCAGACCGCTCGAGGTCTGCCCGGGACGAGCCCGGACGACTGCTTTGGAAACGGCCTCAGGACGCATTGGCTTCGCGAGGTCTGCCCGGCGAGCCCGGACGACTGCTTTGGAATTGGAAACGGCCTCAGGACGCAATGGCTTCCCGAGGTCGTTCATCCAGTCATTCCGGCTCGTGGCGGTCGGGAGCTCCTTCGGTGTGCAGTCCTCTGCGATCCTCCGCGCCCACCTCTGCGATCCTCCGCGGTTC
>CAYLPM010000267.1:0-2090 GCA_964385525.1 uncultured Gemmatimonadaceae bacterium | reverse complement strand
GCAGATCCGCGAGCGCGCGTTCGAGAAGCTGCGTGAGTCGCCGGACGGCGCCGCGCTCCAGGGGTTCTGGACGGCGGCGTAGTCGTCGTTTCAGCAGTCCTGTCAGAGCCCGGTCCCACTCTCGTGGGATCGGGCTCTCGTTTTGACCGCTCACGTCACCCGACATTGACCGGAGGACGCGGAGGAAACGACGAGGTACGCAGAGTACGGCACACCGGTCGGAGGTCTGCCCGCGACGAGCCCGGACGAATGCTTTGGAATTGGAAACTACCTCGGGAAGCCATGACGTCCCGAGGTGGTTCATCCAATCATTCCGGGCTCGTGGCGGTCGGGAGCTCCTTCGGTGTGCCGTCCTCTGCGATCCTCCGCGCCGTCCTCTGCGATCCTCCGCGGTTCAATGCAGTTCCACCTGCCACCAGCAACCCGGAGTCAGTCCACGAGTTGGCGCTCGCCTCGTCCGACAGTCCCAGGGAACCCGCCGTGGATCACACTGTTGCCTCCACCGCTCATCGCCTGTCCTGATCCAAGAGCCCTCCTTCCCTCGCCCGCAGGACGATGTCCCTTCCGCTCCCGAAGAAGTCGACGCCAGTCACCCGGCCGGACAAGGCGCGCGGACCCTCCGACGTTTCTGCGATCTCGCCGGGCGCGCGCCTGCTGATCGTCGACGACGAGGACACGATCCGCGCCGCGATCCGTCGCTTCTTCGGCCGGCGTGGGTGGATCGTCGACGAGGCGGCCGATGGCGCGGTTGCACTCGAGAAGATCCTCGCCGGCGGGTACGACGCAATCGTCTCCGACATCCGGCTGCCCGCTCTCTCGGGGATCGAGCTGCACGACACGCTCGCCGCCACCCGTCCGGAATTGCTCGCTCGACTCATCCTCGCGACCGGCGATACCGGCGACCGGCCCGCGGCCGCGCTGGCGGAGCGCGCGCGATGCCCGATCCTGCAGAAGCCATTCGAGCTCGCGGCGCTCGCGAAGCTGATCGAGGCGATGCGGCAGGCGGCGGACCAGCAGGGCGGGCAATAGCGGCTCGCACCGGGTTGGTCGACTCCCGGGCGTCAGACTAGTTTCCGAGAGTGGACGTGCGTCTGCTTCCCCTCTTCCCGCTCCCGGTGGTGCTGTTTCCCGGGGTCCCCCTCCCGCTGCACATCTTCGAGCCGCGATACCGCACCATGCTCGCCGACTGCATGGAGAGCGACCGACGCTTCGGGATCCTGTACCGTCCCGAGGGCGCGGATGAGATCGCGATCGCACCCGGCGATGTCGGGTGCGAGGCGCACGTCGAGAGCGCGCAGGAGCTACCGGATGGCAGATCCAACATCATCGTGACGGGACGGGAGCGGTTCGCGCTCGCGCGGGTCGTCGATTCGACGCATCCCTATCACCTCGGCGAAGTGCTCGAGTATGGCGATGAGCCGGAATTTTCGACGGATCTCGAAGAGCTCGCGGGTCGCGTGCGCGCCACGTTCGAGCGCGTCGGCCGCGCCGCGCGCACGATCTCCGATGATCCGGAGCCCCTTCCCGCGCTCCCCGAGGATGCCGGTCAGCTATCGTTCACCGTCGCGTCGATGATCGATCTCGACGGTCCGGCTCGACAGCGACTGCTCGTGTCCCGCTCGCCGGGCGAGCGGCTGCGCGAGATGGCCGGGCTCCTGACGACCGCGGTCGACGCGCTCGAATCGCGCGCCTCGCTGCACCAGCGCGCGAAGGCGAACGGACACGGACCGTCGGCGGGGCCCTGAGTCGTGCCGATCGACAGCGCACTCGCATCCCGCCTCGCGCGCCTCGTCGGCGAGCGCCACGTGCTGCGTGGCGCTCCCGAGTTGCTCGTGTACAGTGCGGATGGCCTGCCCGGCTACCGCAAGATCCCATCGCTCGGCGTCATGCCCGGCACGCGCGAGGAGACGGTCGCGGTCGTCCGGCTGCTGGCCGAGCACGGGGTGCCGTTCGTGCCGCGCGGCGCGGGGACGGGACTCTCGGGCGGCGCGCTAGCGGATGACGCGGTGCTCATCGGCCTGCATCGCCTCAAGCGAATCATCTCGATCGATCCCGACGCCAGGCTCGCGGTGGTCGAGCCGGGGGTCGTG
>CAYLPM010000266.1:0-5876 GCA_964385525.1 uncultured Gemmatimonadaceae bacterium | reverse complement strand
TCTCATTCTCGCCGAGTCGCTCGCGGAGCTGCCGCGCGGATCGCGCGTGGGGACGTCGAGTCTGCGGCGGCGCGCGCAGTTGCTCGCGACGCGCGACGATCTCGAGGTCGTGGAGCTGCGGGGCAACGTCCCCACGCGATTGAAGAAGGTCGACGAAGGTCGCGTTCATGCAGCGGTGCTCGCCGCGGCGGGGCTGCATCGCCTGGGAGCGGGGTCGCGCATCGCCGCGTATCTCGACGCGCCGGCGTGGCTCCCGGCCGCCGGGCAGGGCGCGATCGCCGTGCAGATCCGGGCCGACGACGATCGCGCGCGCTCGCTGCTCGGCGCTCTGAACCACGCGCCGACGATGCTCGCGGTGCGGGCCGAGCGCGCGCTCCTGGCGGCGCTGCAGGGCGGGTGTCAGGTCCCCATTGGCGCGCTGCTGATGCGCGACGGCGACGCGCACGTGCTGCACGCACTGATCTCCGATCTCGCGGGCAGGCAGGTGGTGCGCGGCGAGCACCGGGTCGATCCCGAGGACCCCGAGGCTGCCGGCGAGCGACTGGCGCACATGCTGCGGCTGCGGGGCGGAGAGAAGATCATGGAAGTGCTGCGCGAGGCGAGCGACCTGCCGGCGCCGCAGCCGGAGTAGCGACCCGTGGCATCGGCGCATTCGATGACCTGCACACGGGCGCGCACGCGTGCGTGAAGAGGCCCGGGACCGGCGCCGCGCGCTCGACGGGATGGATCTCGAGGCCCACCTCGCGAACCCCGCGATCCGGCAGCAATTCGTCACGACGATGTTCGACGTGATCGCGCCGAGGTACGACCGGTTCACGCGCGTCTTTTCGCTGGGAATGGATGCGGGGTGGAAGCGGGAGTTGCTGGCGGAGATCCCGGCGCTGGTGCCGCCCGGCGGCGCGATCCTCGATCTGGCGTGCGGAACGGGGGACCTCACCGTCGGCGCGGCGGAGGCGGCGCCCGACGCGCGCGTGACCGGTCTCGATGCATCGCCGCAGATGATCGTCGGGGCGCGGGATCGTCTCGCGAACGTCCGGTCAAACGGGCGGCGCGAGTCCGGGCCGACGGTGCCGGACGACGTTCACCAGCGGGTCGAGTTCCTCGTCGGCGACATGATGGGGCTGCCGGTCCCGGATGCATCGATCGACGTCGTCACCGTCGGCTACGGTCTGCGCAACGTTCCCGATCCGACTCGCGCGATCGGGGAGATCGCCCGAGTGCTGCGGCCGGACGGGCGGGTACTCGTGCTCGACTTCTACCTCCCCGAGTCGCGTGCGTGGCGAGCCGTCTTTCTCGGATATCTGCGCCTCGCGGGCGACCTCGTCGGCTGGCTCTGGCACCGCGAACCGGTCGTCTACGGCTACATCGCGTCGTCGATCGCCCGCTACGTGACGGCGGCTGAATTCCGCGCGATGCTCACGCGCGCGGGACTCCCGGTGGAGCTCGAGCGGCGCAAGGTCCTGGGCGGGATCTGCCTCCATCGGGCCCGGAAGGCGACACTGCGCGACGGCGAGTGAACCCTGGGCCCCGGCGGCGTGTCGCATCCCGACCGCTCTCACCAGGAGCCCGATCGTGAGCACCCTCGTGCAGGATGTCCGCTACGCCGTGCGCGCGCTCGCGCGCTCGCCGGGATTCACCCTCGTCGCGGCGGTGACGCTCGCGCTCGGGATCGGCGCGAACGCCGCGATGTTCGGGATGGTCGACGCCCTGCTGTTTCGCCCACCCGCCGAGGTCACGGATCCCGGACGCATGGTGCGGGTGCAGATGCAGCTCGCGGGGCCGACGGGCGAGCAGGGTGGGCTGGAGGGCATCGTCTCGTGGCCGGACTACGTCGCGCTGCGCGACCAGCCTCGCGGCTTCGCGGGCGTGGCGGCATGGGCGAGCACGAACGTCTCGGTGGGACGCGGCGACGAGCGACGCAACGTGCCCGCGATGCTCGTGACGGGAGGCTACTTCCGCGTCCTCGGCACACGCGCGGCGCTCGGCCGCGTCCTGCTTCCGGAGGACGATGCGGATGGCGCGCCAGTCCCGGTCGCGATGCTGGGGTGGGACTACTGGCAGCGCGTGCACGCCGGCGACACGACGATCATCGGACGCACCCTGACACTGAACGACGTCTCGTACACCATCGTCGGAGTGGCGCCGCGCCGATTCACGGGAACCGAGGCGGGATCGCCGGCGCTCTTTCTCCCGCTCGGCAACGCGGCGTCGCTCGGCTTCGACGCGAACATGATGCGGTCGCACTTCGCGCAATGGCTCTCGGTCGTCGCGCGGCTCCCGCCCGACGTCACGCGCGAGCAGGCGCAGGACGCGGCGCGCACCGCGGTGAACACCACCCGAGCGGAGGGCAGCACCGACGCCGCCCCGCTCGGCCCGACGCACGGACAGGGAGGCGGCATCCCGGGCGGCCGCGTGTCGATCGCCATTCGTCCGGGGGGCCCGGGCGGACACGATGGACCCGGCGGTCCCGTCATGACGCCGCAGCCCGCCGAGGTCCGGCTCGCGCGCCTCGCGGGCCGTGGGGACCGGTCGATTGGCGGTCCCCTCGATGGCGGCAGCGGCATCCCCGTGTCGCTCTGGTTCATGGCGATCACCGGCGCGGTGCTGCTGATCGCGTGCGCCAACGTGGCCAACCTGCTCCTCGCGCGCGGCGCGCTCCGGACGCACGAGATCGCGGTACGCCTCTCGCTCGGCGCGTCGCGCGGTCGCGTGGCTCGGCTGCTCATGACCGAGAGCGTCGTGCTGTCGCTACTCGGCGGTGCGGCCGGCGTGGTGGTCGCGGTGCTCGCGGTCGGTGCGCTCCCTCGCGTGATCCCCCTGCCGCCGCTTCCGCCGCTGCTCGATGTGCGGGTGCTCGTCTTCACCGGGCTGCTGACCCTCGGGACGACGCTGGTCTTCGGGCTCGTCCCCGCGCTCCTCACGGCCCGCATGGAGCTCCAGCGCTTCCTCACCGCGTCGGGCCGACTGCACACGGCGCGCGTGACCGGACGCAGCGCGCTCGTGGTGGTGCAGCTCGCGGCTTCGCTGGTGCTCCTCGTGGGCGCCGGGCTCTTCATCCGCAGCCTGCGCAACGTCCAGGCGATCGACGCGGGATTCGACGCCGAGTCGGTCATGATCGCATCGATCGACGCGCGCGAGTCGCGGATGTCGCGCGAGCAGATGTGGGAGACGTGGGACGCGGCGCTCGAGCGCGTGCGCTCGCTGCCGGGCGTGCAGTCGGCCGCGCTGGGCATGACGACGCCGTTCGAGATGCAGATGCGAATGCCGCTGGTCGCGCCCGGGTATCCGGCGCCCGATGGCCTGCCGCGCGTGACGCAGGTGGATTTCGCCGGCGACGGTTATTTCTCGACGCTCGGCATCGAGATCCTCGACGGGCGGCCGTTCACGGCCGATGATCATCTCGGGGCGACGCCGGTCGCGATCGTGGGCCGTTCACTGGCGCGGTCGATCTGGGGCGGGGAGTCCCCGATCGGCCGCTGCCTGCGCCCCGGGATGGGCGCGGGCGGAACCTGCCTCGAGGTCGTGGGCGTCGCCGAGGATGCGCGGTTCAGCGAGCTCACCGGCGACCCCTCGCCGATGGTCTATCGTTCGCTCGCGCAGCGGCCGCTTCAGGGTCCTCCCGTGACGGTGATGCACGTGCGGAGCACGGGCGACCGGGTAGCGGTGACCGGGATGGTGCGCGAGGCGATCCGCGGTGTCGCGCCCGACGTGCCGTTCGTCGCCGTGCGGCCGATCGCCGACCTCATCGCGCCGCAGGTCATGCCGTGGCGAATCGGAACGCTGCTGTTCGGCCTGTTCGGCGGGCTCGGAGTCGCGCTCGCGACGGTCGGGCTGTACGGCGTGCTCTCGTTCCTCGTGACTTCGCGAACGCGGGAACTGGGCGTGCGCATCGCGCTCGGCGCCCAGCGGCGCGACGTCCTCGCGCTGGTGCTCGGGCAGGGCGGGCGCCTGATCGCGATCGGTCTCGTGCTCGGGGCGCTCGCGGCGGCGCTGGCGACGCGCGTGCTGACGTCGATGATGTACGGCATCAGCCTGCTCGATCCCATGGTGTATGTCGGGACGGCATTGCTGCTGGCGGTGGTCGGGATCGCGGCGGTGCTGGTCCCGGCGCGGCGAGCCGTGCGCGTGGATCCGACGGTGGCGCTGCGGGCGGAGACCTGAAGGCCTCCGCGCCAGGTGCCGCCGGTGTCGGAAGACGCCGGCGGCCCCGGTGGCCACAGCCGGTGGCCCCATGCGCGGGACGTGCCCCTTAGATTCAGGCTCGCATGTCGACCTTCCCCGACTACCGTCCACGCCGCCTTCGCCGGACGGAGGCCTTGCGGCGCCTCGTCCGCGAGACGCATCTCGATCCGTCCCAGCTCGTGCTCCCGTTGTTCGTGCGCGCGGGAGAGGGTGTGCGTCAGCCCGTCGGCTCGATGCCCGGGGTGGCGCAGACCTCGGTGGACGAGATGCTTCGCGATGCCGAGGCGGCGGCGCGCGCTGGCGTCGGCGGCGTGCTGCTGTTCGGGATCCCGGAGCGCAAGGATGCGACGGGTTCGTCCGCGTGGGATGATGAGGGTCCCGTGCAGCGGGCGGTGCGCGCGCTGAAGCGCGAGCTCCCGCAGATCGTGACGATCACCGACGTCTGCATGTGCGAGTACACGGACCACGGGCACTGCGGCGTCCTCGTGAACGGCGAGGTGGACAACGACGCGACGCTCGAGCTGCTCGCGCGCGAAGCGTTGTCGCACGCGCGCGCCGGCGCGGACATCGTGGCACCGAGCGACATGATGGATGGCCGGGTGCGCGCGATCCGCGCGGCGCTCGATGGCGCGGCGCTCGCGCAGGTGCCGATACTGAGCTATGCCGCCAAGTTCGCGTCGGCGTTCTACGGCCCGTTCCGCGAGGCCGCCGAGTCCACGCCGCGGCAGGGAGACCGTCGCGGCTATCAGATGGATCCTGCCAATGCGGACGAGGCTCTGCGCGAGGTGAAGCTCGACATCGCCGAGGGCGCCGACATGGTGATGGACAAGCCGGCGGGACCATACCACGACATCGTGTCGCGCGTGAAGCAGGAGACGGGCCATCCCGTAGCCGCCTACCAGGTGAGTGGCGAATTCGCTATGATCCAGGCGGCGGCCGAGCGCGGCTGGCTCGACGGTGAGCGCGCGATGATGGAGGCCCTGCTGGGGATCCGGCGGGCCGGCGCGGACATCATCATCACGTACGCCGCCGTCGACGTCGCGAAGCGTCTGGTATCCTGACGCCGCCCGCCGCGCCTGAACGTCCAATTGGTGGGTGTGTTCGGCTCCCCGTGCCGATCGAAGTACCGGCCGTCCACCGACCACTGACCGCTGATCACCGACCACTTCGAAGTTCGCACTCTTCCCGAGCTCGAGCCTTGCCATGAAGTATCGTACCTTCCCCGGCACCGACATCATCGTCTCCGAGATCGGGTTCGGCACCTGGACCATCGCCACCGGCTGGTGGGGCGAGAAGTCCGACGCCGAGGCGGTCATCATGCTCCGGCGCGCGCTCGGCGAAGGGATCACGTTTTTCGATGCGGCCGATGCGTACGGGAACGGGCGGAGTGAGCGACAGCTCGCCGAGGCGTTCCGTGGGATGCGCGATGAGGTGGTGATCGGCACCAAGATCGGCTACGACATCTACGATGCGGAGGCCGCGAAGTCGCGCCGCGGGCAGAGCGAGCTGCCGCAGCGTTTCGACGACGCCTTCATGCGGCTGGCAGTCGAGAAGTGCCTGGAGCGGCTGGAGACGGACCGGATCGACGTTCTCCAGCTCCACAACGTCAAGATGGAGCACGTCCGCGACCCGCGGATCTGGGAGACCTGCCGCGCTCTCCAGCGGGAGGGAAAGATCCGGGCGTGGGGTGCCGC
>CAYLPM010000265.1:0-2839 GCA_964385525.1 uncultured Gemmatimonadaceae bacterium | reverse complement strand
CATCGTCCACCGTGACGCGACGTTTGGTCGCATCGTAGCGGAACACCGTGCAGGTGCACGCTCCCCACCAGGGCCAGTTTACAGCCACCTGCGCACCCGGTCTGAAGGAGCACGGTTGCAGCTCGTCCAGCGGGAGGATGTCCTCGCCGCCGCTCAGATAGCGCACCTCGAGGGCGTGCTGCGCAACGGACACGACCTCGGCGGGATAGTACCTGCCGTTGGCGGATTTCGCGAACACGAGGTCGCCGACCGTGGTCGACACGGGCCGCAGGTCGAAGCGCTCCCGCAACGCGCGCTCGACCGCCGCCCGCGAGATACCGACTTCCTCCGCCGCCTGGATCACGGCCTCCATCTCGGCCTGCATGGCGTCACCCGGTGCGAACCGCTCGATCTCCTCAGCGCGCGTGAGAACGTCGCGAATCTCGTCGTCCGCCAATCGCATCTGAGCTCACCCTCCCTGATACGAGACAGCGAATTCATGACCGGGCATGCACCGCGACGCGACCGTCGGTGTGAAGTCGCGATCACGGTACTATTCAACCCCGCGGCGGGTCTGGCAACCATGTGAGCCTGGCCGTCATCCCCTCGGCCGGTCAGAGTCCCTGCAGCCGGCCGAGGACGGGCTCGATGTCGATGATGCGGTTCCGACGTCTCAGGTGCGCTTCGAGATGTACGACACGATGTTCACCAGGAGCTTGCGGACGTCCATGGACCAGATGTCGCTGCCCTCGTATTCGCCAGCCATCGCCCAGTGGACGGTCCGCCCCTGCCCATGCACGCCGGCGACGACCGCGGCACCGCTGAACGCGCCGCCGAACACGACCTGGGCCTGCTTGGCCGGCGAGGGGTCGGGCGCCGTGAGGACCCACGTCCAGTCGTCCGACGTCGCGAAGGTCGCGGGCAGCCCCTGCGCCACCGGATGTCCGGCCATCAGGCGCGTGTACTCTTCGCCTTCGTAGGCGTAGTCATCGAGGTACACGGCCGGCGCGATCGCGGCGACGATGCTTTGCTTGTCGTACTCGTAGTGCAGGTTGTACAGCATCCACTCCGTCGTCATCAGCCCGCCGCCGGCCTCGACGAAGGCGACCACGGCGTGCTGCGCCGCTTCCGGCATCTCCTCGAAGTACTCGAGGCCGGTCAGCAGGATGACGGCTGACGCCGTGTCGAGCCCGCCGCCGTCGTACTCCCAGTAGGGACCCGCCATCTCGAAGGGGATCCCGGCCTCGGTGAGGATCAGGGCGACGCTGTCTTCCGTTCGGCCATCGCCGAGCACGATCACCGGGCCACGCTCGATGGCCGGTGCGCTCGGACCGTCGCCGCCGCAGGCGGCCGTGAGAAGGGCGACGCTCGCTGCCAGCGCGAGCGGCGCGAAGAGGGTGCGGGTAGCGAATGACATCGGTTCCTCCAGATGGTGGGTCGGCGCCGCGCGATCTCGCGTTCGGCGCCGTCATCCTTTATAGCGACGGATTGAGGAGGATCCCCTCATCGCGCGGTCACGCTCGGCCGCCGGCCGAACGCTACCAGCCATCATCGACATTCCGTGCCCAGCGCAACCATCCGTCTCCCAGCGAGTTGGCGCGAAGTCCACATCGGTGCTCACCAGCGATCCACACTTGCGAACCACGCTGTGGCCTGCCTGAGCTCGTTTCCGCCGCGCTGCTGGGCCGCTCGCGCTCACTCCGGCTCCGATGCGGCACGTCCTCAGCCCCCGCCGGGCCGCCGTCGGTCTCCATCGCACGCATCGACTTCAGGTCCAACGTCTTGCGCACGCACGCGCGACGATGCACCATGCGGTCATCCGCTGCCGCCGCCGGCCACGACGAAGAGCATGGTGCGGGTGCGCGCGCCGGTCCTCGGATCGTCACGGTCCCTGCCCGGAGTGACGAACAATGAACCCGACCACCACGTGCGCCCGCTGTGGCGCGGACGTGTCGCCCACCGAGGAGCGCTGCCGCCGCTGCAGCGCACCGACCACCCCGCCGCCGTCCTCCGGCGGCGGCGCCACGGGCGTATCCGCCCCACGCGGCAGAGCGACCGACATCGTGCTCGAGCGCCTGCAACGGGCCACGCTCGGCCACTACGTCATCGAGCGCGAGCTCGGCCGCGGCGGCATGGCGTCCGTCTATCTCGCGCACGAGATCGCCCTCGACCGCAGAGTCGCGATCAAGGTGATGTCGCCGCAGCTCCTGGCCGGCGAGGGCATGATCGACCGCTTCCGTCACGAAGCGATGACGGTCGCCCGCCTGAGCCACCCGCACATCGTCTCCATCTACGCGGTGCGCGAGGACGAGGAGCTCCACTACTTCGTGATGCAGTACATCGAGGGGACGTCACTCGATCAGGTAGTGCGCACCCAGGGCGCGATGTCGATCGCGGCGGTCCAGGTGGTGCTGTGCCAGGTGGCGAGCGCCCTGCACTACGCGCACCGCCGCGGCATCATCCATCGGGACACGAAGCCGGCGAACATCATGCTCGATGAGGACGGCAACGCGATCGTCACCGACTTCGGGATCGCGCGCGTGGCGACCGGGCCGCGACTCACCCTCGTGGGCGGCACCATCGGCACGCCGGAGTACATGAGTCCCGAGCAGTGCGATGCCCTCGAGCTCACCGGCGCCTCCGATCAGTACTCGCTCGGCGTCGTGGCGTACGAGCTCCTGACCGGCATGCCGCCGTTCGCGGGATCGGCGCTGACGGTGATGATGGCGCACGCGCGCGACCCCGTCCCGGCCCTCGCATCGCTCCGCCCCGACTGCCCGTCGCACCTGGCCGACGTGGTGTCGCGAATGATGGAGAAGGATCCGGAGCGGCGCTGGCCGGACATGGGCGCCATCGTCGA
>CAYLPM010000264.1:0-2160 GCA_964385525.1 uncultured Gemmatimonadaceae bacterium | reverse complement strand
GCGCAATCCGTCGAGATCCGACCGGAGCGCGGCGAGCTGCGCCTGCATTTCACTGCGCAGCCGCGCGTCGGCGGCTTCGCGCGCCTGGCGCTCGGCCTCGACTTCGGCCGTCATCTGCGTCCGCGCCTCGGCCACGGCGTCGCGCACGTTGCCCTTCGTCGCGCACGCGGCGCTGGCCAGCATCAACACTGCGATCGACCATCTCCCAGTTTGCATATCGAAGCTCCTCGACGGTTGCCTGTGATCGGTTGCCCTGTGCGAGCCGCCCCCGCTCGCCGTTTGGCGAGTTCCGTACCAGTGGCGTAAATGCAAGCATCGCACGCGAATATCCGCCGTGATCGGGGTCACACATCGATCAATGCATGCTGTCGCGAGCCACTGCGTCGTCGCCTGTCACGTGTCGTGCCGCTCCGCTCGATGCGTCGCGGAAGATCTCGCCATTCGCATCCTCCAGGGCCGCGAGTGCGTCGTTCAGCACGTCCTGCTCGCTCTCCAGCAAGTCCTCGAGCGCCGTATCGTCGCCGGCGGCAGCCAGTTCGGGCTCCAGTGAGAGCATCAGTTGATCCGCGTGCTCCCGAACCCGGAAGAAGGTGCGCCGGTGATGCGGCGTCAGGCCGTGTTCGGCGAGCCCGGCAATGTGCGCGGGCGTCGCGTAGCCGACGTTCCGTTCCCAGCGGTACGCCGGGTAGCGTCGCGCCAGCGCGGCCATCCCCCGGTCCCGCGTCACTTTGGCGAGGATCGAGGCGCAGGCGATGCTGTAGCAGCAACCGTCACCGCCGACGATCGCGGTGTGCGGCACCTCGAGGGCGCGAATCGGCCGGCCGTCGATCAGCACGTGGTCCGGCGCGACGCGGAGTCGACGCAGGGCGCGCCGCATTGCGAGCGTCGTCGCATGGTAGATGTTGAGATGCTCGATCTCCCGCACCGAGGCGGCGCCGAGCGCCCAGCACACGGCGCGCTCGCGGATCAGCGACGCGAGCTTCACCCGCTCGGAGGGAAAGAGCTTCTTGGAGTCATCGACACCGCGGATCGCGCGGGTCTCCGGGGGCATGATGACGGCACATGCGACGACGGGGCCCGCGAGGGGGCCCCGTCCGACTTCGTCGACGCCGGCGATGAGGGTGGCGGAATTTTCGCGAAGGTCGCGTTCGAGCGGCCGCCAGCGGCGCCGCGCGACTCGCCGTTTCGCGGCCGCCACCCTTCCTTACGACCCGCCGGCGGTGCCCGGCGCGCGGACCTTCTTCTCGCGAATGCGCGTCGCCTTGCCGGTGAGGTTGCGCAGGTAGTAGAGCTTGGCGCGGCGAACCTGCCCGCGGCGCACGACCACGACGCTGCCCAGCATCGGGCTATGGACCGGGAAGATGCGCTCCACGCCGACGCCGTTGGAGACCTTCCGCACGGTGAACGTCGCGCTGACGCCGCTGCCGCGGCGGGCGATGCAGACCCCCTCGAAGGCCTGGAGCCGCTCCTTCTCGCCCTCCCGCACGCGCACGTTCACCCGCAGGGTGTCGCCCGGGCGAAACGGGGGAATGTCGGTGCGGAGCCACTCTTTCTGGGTTTCGATGAAGGGATGCATATCACACTCTGGGCGTGGGGCGGGCCCGGTTCCGATGGCGTGGGGCAGATAGTCCGAGACCGGGAAACCTAATCACCCCCCTCCCCGTAAAGCCAGCCGGCCGAACTGACCTGGTTGCCGTTTCTTCGGCCAAATCGTCCAATGGGTGCTGTGAAAACGGGCGGGCGTCGCATCCTGGCGGCGCGGCGCCCGACTCCCACCCGTGGGAGCGAGACCCGCTCTGGGCTCGCTCCGCCCCCCGCCCCGCCGGCCGCTGGAGGGGGGGAATGCTCGAAGTCCTTCCACCAACAAGGCCGGCAAACTCCTCGGAGGAGAAGTATGAGAAAGATTCTCGCGTCTCTTGCTGTGACAGCGCTAGTGTTTGCGCCGATTCAGGCGCAGGCGCAGGATGAGGGCGACTTCGCCAGCTACGTAGCGCTGCTCGGCACGCCGGTCGGCGGCCTGGCTCCGATCGCGACGCCCACGATGATGGGCGCCGCGCAGACGGGCCTGGGCTACTCGTTCCGGTACGGTAAGTTTAAAGGAGACGATGCGACGATATATTTGGTTGTGTGAGTGTAGTTCTGACTTTTGGTCTTAAGTTT
>CAYLPM010000263.1:0-3781 GCA_964385525.1 uncultured Gemmatimonadaceae bacterium | reverse complement strand
CGCCTCAAGGAGGCCGCGGAGAAGGCCAAGATGGAGCTGAGCACGACGCAGGCGACCGACATCAACCTGCCGTTCATCACGGCGGACCAGGCGGGGCCCAAGCACCTCAACTACTCGCTCTCGCGCGCCAAGTTCGAGCAGCTCGTCGACGACCTGATCCAGCGGACGATGCCGCCGATGGAGAAGGCGCTGAAGGATGCGGGACTCGAGCAGAAGGACATCGACGAGGTGATTCTCGTCGGCGGCTCGACGCGCATCCCGAAGATCCAGGAGATCGTCCGCAAGTTCTTCGGCAAGGAGCCGAACAAGGGCGTGAATCCGGACGAGGTCGTGGCGATCGGCGCGGCGATCCAGGGCGCGGTGCTGACTGGCGAGCAGAAGGACGTGCTGCTACTCGACGTCACGCCGCTCTCGCTCGGCATCGAGACGCTCGGTGGGGTGACGACCGTGCTCATCCCGCGGAACACGACGATTCCGACGAAGAAGACGGAGGTCTTCTCGACCGCCGACGACAATCAGACCACGGTGGAGATACACGTGCTCCAGGGCGAGCGCGACATGGCGATCCACAACAAGACGATCGGCAAGTTCCAGCTCACGGGGATTCCGCCCGCTCCGCGCGGGGTGCCGCAGGTCGAGGTCACGTTCGACATCGACGCGAACGGCATCCTGCACGTGACCGCGAAGGACAAGGCTACGAGCAAGGAGCAGAAGATCCGCATCGAGGCGTCGAGCGGACTCTCCGAGGCCGAGATCGATCGCATGGTCAAGGACGCGGAGCAGAACGCGACCGAGGACAAGCGCCGGCGCGAGGAGATCGACACGCGCAACCGGCTCGACGGGCTGACGTACGAGGTCGAGAAGAACTCGAAGGAGTGGGCGGATCGTCTCACGCCGGAGCTGAAGTCGAAGCTCGAGGGCGCGGTGGAGCGCGCGCGCAAGGCGCTACGCGGCGATGATCTGGGCGAGATTCGCGCGGCCCAGGAGGAGCTGACGCAGACGTTCCAGGAGGCGGGGCAGGCGTTCTATGCCCAGCAGCAACCTCCCGCCGGCGAGCCGGCGGGCGCGGAGCAGCCCGCGGGAGCGACCGCTGGCAAGCAGGAAGACGTCGTCGAGGCGGACTACGAGATCGTCGACGACGACAAGAAGTAGGCGGCTCGTCCCTCGGGACGTGCCGGCCGTTCGGGTGAGTCGCGGTCAGTCCCGACCCTCTGGACGATTGCACCACAACGGTGCAGGCTTCCAGAGGGACGGGGACGCGCACCTCGGTGACCAGCCGAGGAGCGGCCGAGTCCTCCCTGCAGATGGTTCGGCCCCGATCCTGATTCGGCGCCGAACCCGCACGGCGCGCGAAACTTGCGGCTGGCTTCGAGTGTAACAAGTGGTGAACTCTCACAACTGGATCACTGCCATGGCTCGTCCGTTCGCACGCGCCCGTTACGGTATGGCGGTCGTCACCGCCTTTCTCTGCGGGCTCATCTTTGCCTCGGCACTGGACCTCACGTCTTTCGGCTACGCCCAACAGGGGCAGCAGCAGGACCGACGGCCGGTGCAACAGGAGGTCAAGCCCCTCCTCGAGGTCAGCAACGCCTTCGTCGCGATCGCCGAAGAGGTCACTCCGGCCGTGGTCGCGATCCAGTCGGTCCGCGAAGCGCGCCAGACGCGCGGTCGCACCGTGCCGCGCGGTCAGCTCCCGCAGGACCTCGATGACCTGATGCGGCAGTTCGAGGATCAGCAGGATGCCCCGCGCGAGGGCTCCGGCTCCGGCTTCATCGTCTCGAACGAAGGCTACATCCTGACGAACCACCACGTGGTCGCCGATGCGGACCGCGTGACCGTCTCGTTCGTGGACAACCGAACCTTCCCGGCGACCGTGGTCGGGACCGATCCGACGACGGACATCGCGGTCCTGAAGATCGAGGGGGAGAACCTTCCCACCGTCGACCTGGGCGATGACACCGTGATGCGGATCGGCGACTGGGTGCTCGCGATCGGGAACCCGCTCGGCCTCGACTTCACCGTCACGGCGGGGATCGTGAGCGCGAAGGGCCGCAGCATCCGCGGGCTGCTCCAGCAGCAGTATGCGATCACGGACTACATCCAGACGGATGCGGCGATCAACCCCGGCAACTCGGGCGGCCCGCTGGTCAACATCCGCGGCGAGGTCATCGGGATCAACAGCGCGATCGCATCGCAGACGGGCTTCAACGCCGGCTACGGCTTCGCGATCCCGATCACGCTCGCACGACAGGTAATGGAGGAGCTGATCGAGTTCGGGCGCGTGCGGCCGCCGATCCTCGGCGTGTCGATCAACGAGGTCGACGCGGTGGATGCGCGCGCCGCGGGGCTGACCGAGGTGCGTGGCGTGAAGGTCGAGGGCTTCAGCACCGGCGACTCCAACGCGGCGTCGCCCGCCGAGAAGGCCGGGATGCAGGCCGGCGACATCATCATCGCGGCCGCGGGCGAGCCGGTCGACCGGGTGAGCACGCTGCAGCGCGTGATCCGCCGTCACAAGCCTGATGAGACCGTGGAGATCGAGGCGATGCGCTTCGGCCGCCGGATGACCTTCCGCGTGAAGCTCGGTGAGCTCGAGCCGACGCCGCAGCGCGTCGCGCGCGGGCCGGTGAACGAGCAGCCCACCTCGCAACCGGTGCGCTACGAGAAGCTCGGCCTGTCGGTGGAGCCGGTGTCGAACGCGATGGCGCAACAGGCCCGGCTCACCAGCTCGCAACGCGGGCTGGTGGTGACGTCGGTCTCGACGACGGGTCCCGCATACGGCCGGCTGCGCGAGCGCGACATTCTCGTGGAGCTCGTGAATCCGGCGCCGCGCCGCCCGATCCGCACGATCGCGGACATCGAGCGTGCGCTCTCGGGGCTCGACGGCGGAGACTTCGTCTCTTTCCTCGTGCTGCGGTACGACGGCCAGGGCGGCTACATCGCGCAGCCGCAGGTCGTGAATCTCCAGGTGAACTGAGCGTCACCGAAGCGCACGAGGGGCGGGCATCGCGGGATGCCCGCCCCTCGGGTACAATCTGGCTAGTGCGAAAGTGGCGGAACGGGTAGACGCGCAGGACTTAGGATCCTGTGGGGCGACCCATCCGGGTTCGAGTCCCGGCTTTCGCATCAGCGCGCTGGCCGCGGTCGGCCCAGGTGAAGTTTTCCAGGACATCCACCGCGACTCGCGATCGCAGGAAATTCACCGCCCGCGAGCCAATGTCACTCCGCAAGAGAGGAGACCAACTCATGCCTGCAGCATCGAAGCTGACGCTGACGCTGGCGCTGGTCGTCGCGGCCGGTGCCGCCCTGGCCTGTGACGAGTCACCGGCCGGCCTCAACGGGCCCACGCCACAGTCGGAGACTCGCACGACCTCCGCCGGGTGCTTCGGGCGCTCGAGTGCGGCGAAGCAGACGGACGACGGCTGGGAGGTAGTGGTCTACGTACCGGCCGCCTGGGGGTGCGACGCGCACCACTGCACGGTCCGCGATCCGGCGCACGAGCTGACCCAGCAGGGGGCGATCGTGGAATGCCGACGGGTCGCCGGGATCACCGGGCCCAACGCCTAGGCATGCCGCCGGCCGAGATCCCGCGCCTCCGCCGAATGCCCTGCGACTACATCGAGGAGCAGCCCGCGGGGGGCCCTTACGCCCCCCGCCGCATTGGGACGTCCGTCGGCCGGGACTGATCCAGGGCGCACGTGACCTCGACCGTGGTCGGCGCATAGAGACCGAAGGTCAGCGCCATGACCGCGAGGTTCGCCAGGCTGCGGTGGGCTTCGACGCG